>JBBSXF010000101.1:0-12160 GCA_038045905.1 Nanobdellota archaeon | reverse complement strand
TACTTTGATTTTTCTAAATTATTTTAGGGTAGGACATATGTCATGAACCAGCACATTGTCTTTAGTTATTAGCTCATTTCTCTTCCCTTTTCAAAAAGTTAATTGTGCTTTAAATCCAAGTTCTTCTGCTTTAGTTTTTATCAGGTCATTTGGAGTTCTTCCGTATCTCCTTGTCCCTTCTTCTAACACTTTTAGATTATATGAAGCAATAATTTTTTGCTCTAATGCCTTTATTCCAACTTCCCCTAAAATCTCATTATTAAAAATATCGTAAGCAAGACAATGAATATTAAGTCCCCCGCTTTTAAGAAAATTATCAATACTAGGATATCCTTCACAATAACATACCCTTGCTAAAGGAATAAAATCTATTTGTTTTTCTTCATTAACAAATTTTAAACCATCGAAGTGGTTTTTTCTTATTGCCCAGTCTTTAGGAAGAGTTAACTTATCATTAGAATTTTCTACAATTAAATCAAAATCTTTTGTAGATTTTTTTGAACCATATAAGTAATGAGCTAAGTTTTTGTATAAAAAACCACCAACAAGCCATATTTTTCCAGAAGAATTCTCCCTTACAATATTTAATGCTTCTTGAAAATCTCTATTGGGGAGAATTGAATCATTAACAATTTCTACTAATTTTTCGTGTGATAACTTCATAATCTTAGAAAAAAAGAGGAAGTTATAAGATTTACTATGTTATTTTATATAGAAAACTATTTAAATATCAATTAATAACAAATAGTTATAAGTAAATAACTAATAGATACAAATATGTTAACAAACAAAAATCAAAAGCAGATTCATTATCCAACCTTAAACACAGTTATGATGGTAGAAGATACTTTAAAAAAAATGAATGAAAGCATTATTTCAGTAGCAGAACTAAAAAGAAATCTCCCAAGACAAGTAAATCATATCACCTTAATGACCATCTTGGAATATCTTGAAAAAAGCAATAAAATTGCAACAACTTTAAAAGGAATTACTTGGATAGAAAATAATAATCCAAATTTAAGAAAAGCAATTGAATCTGGAATAGAAATATGAAAGATAATATTTTATAAATAAGGATGGACTAGTAACATTATGACTCTAACTAAATCCCAGATTAGTGATATTAAGAACTTATTAAAAGATAAGATAGATAAAAAGCTAAAGGATTATGCTAGAGAAACAAGTTCAATGCCATTTTTAGCAAAATTAATGCAAGACAATGAGAAAGTAGCATCATATTCATTTATCCAGTCATTATTAACAACATTAGGTATGTCTATCTATGAAGAAGTTGCAAGAATAATTGCAGAACCCAATTTTGATATTGCAAAAACAGGTTATGATGTTGAAGGAGAAATATCTAATGAAGAAAATGAAATTATATCTAAGATATTGCAAGAAATTAAAAATAAAACAAGAAAGGCAAATAAAGAACAAGAGATAAAAGAAATATTACAATGCAAGTCAAGAACAGGGAGAAAAATAAAAGTTAGAGCCGATATATATTTGAAAAAAGGAAATGAAGAATATTATATTGAAATTAAAACTGCAAAACCTAACATTGATGTTTTTGCCAAATCAAAAGAAAAACTTTTGCAGTGGGTTGCATTAAGAAATAAGAAAGTTAATACTGTTCTAGCAATTCCTTATAATCCATATTTCCCAGAACCATATAGCAGATTTACCATGCAAGGTTATCTTGATGAAAAAGAAGAATTATATGTCGCAGATAAATTTTGGGAATTCTTAGGTGGAAAAGGGACATACAAAGAAGTTTTAGAGATATTTGATGAAGTAGGAAAAGAGCCTAAAGGGAAAATCCAGAATAAGATTAAAGAAGTTGCTGAAGAAAAAATGGATGTTTAGATAGGAAGTAATTTAAATTATAATAATCTCTAAACATTATGCCCACATTCACAACATCTAAATTGCCTTTACCTAAGTCTTGGGAGGAATTTGAAGATATTTCTGCAGACATTATAAAAAAGATTTGGGGAACTGATTATATAACAAGAAATGGTCGTTTGGGACAAAAACAAAATGGGGTAGATATCTATGGCAAACCACCAAATCTTAATGGAGGTTATTGCGGTGTTCAGTGTAAAAATAAAAAGGTGTCTATTGAAGAGATTAAAAAAGAAATTGAAAATGCAGAAGGATTCAAACCATATTTAAAAGAATTAATCTTTGCTATCGTTTCTGAGAGAGATGCAAATCTTCAAGAAAGTGTAAGAATTTTAGATTCAGAGAGGACTAAAGAAAATAAATTCTCTATCCAAATATTATTTTGGGAAGATGTTTGTTTAATTTTATCTGATTACTCTGATTTAATGGAAAAACATTTCCCCCAATTTATAGAAAAACAATCTTCCTTAAATTCAATTATCCAAAAGATTATGAATTCAAAAGTAGAAGACTGGTTATTCGATGATGAGGAAGGAGCATACACTTTCAAAAAAGACACTTGTTTAACCATTAAAAGGGATAGCCATGAAAATAATAGGGAATTTAATGAAGGATGGGTAAAAAGATTTCCAGATGGGAAAGCATATGTATCTTATCATAAAATATTATATAATTCTTCATTAATAAAAAAAGTTTTTCTAGTTGCAGTCGACGGATATAGAATGTATATACCCCTTCCAAAAATAGATGATTTAACAATAAATAAATTTCAATACCAAATTGGAATAATAATTAATGATAGTTATGGTTGGGAAAGTAGAGGAATTTGGAATTATGATTCTTATTTATCAAAAGCAGGAATTAAAATAATTTTGGATATGCCAGACACATCTAAAGATTTTTTATAATACTTTCTTCCTCATATGAAAGATTATTTCTGCATAAGGTTGTCTGTCTCTTTCAGTTCTATTCAAAACGGGTCTTTTAAATTTGTCAACAATTTTTAAATTACTTTTCTCAGCAATTAAAGGATATAAATTATATTTATCATTTGCAACAATAAAATAATTTCCATTATCTTTAACAAATGGATTAACATTTTTCAAAACTTGGCTAATTCCTTCTATATATTCTTCTTTTGCTTTTTGTCCCTGTCCTTTAAACAAAGGACCAATTTCTTTATTATCCTTTCTGGATATTCCAAATAATTCATAAGCATAAGCATGTTGTTCGTGATAATCAATCTGCCCTACATAAGGAGGGGATGTGAAAACACCATCAATTTTTTTCTTATTTAGAATAGAATAAAATTTAAAATTTTGTTTTTTAATTTCATTAAAAATATTTACTTCTCTTGAATCACCTTGAATTACTTCTGAATAAACATTCTTCTTCAAATTTGAAAATTCTTTTAATCGTTCAATTGTATCATAAGTATATCTAATTAAATGTTTTATAATTGAATTTATTGGTGTGCAAAGTTTCTTATGCTTAGAACAATAATAAGGACTAATTTGGGGTTCTCTTAAAGTAGCTAAATCGGAATGCATTGTCGCTCGGCATGAACGAGCAGTTCTACTCAGGATAATCCTTAAAACCTCTTTAACTTTTTCATCTTCAATTTTATCAAGAAATTGGATATAATAAAATAATTCCTGTCTGACTCTCTTTGGAAACCATTTATTCAAAAAATTATTCATTTCCCCTTCCTTAAATAAATCCGATTTATCCTTTGTTCCATTCTTCTCAAAAAAATCTCTATTCTCTCTAAAAAATTGTTTAAGTTTTTCTTCTCCATATCCTATTTCATTAGGTATTTCCTTTCTAAAAATCTTTCTTTTAAATTCAGGATTTGGAAAATATTTTTTATTAAATTCTCCCAATTTCTCTTTTAATTTTTCGTCAAAAGAATCGTCAAAGGTTTTTTGACTAAAATCTTTGGTGTTAAAACAAATATCTCTTGCAATCTTATCAAGTTTAATTATATCATAATTTTGAATCTTAACTTTGGAAATTAAACAATTAAAATCAGAAACATCAATACCAATAGAATGTAATCCTAATTCTGAAGCTTGTACGAGAGTCGTTCCGCTTCCCATAAAGGGGTCTAAAATAATACCACCCTCACTAAAATAAATTTCTTTTTTGTGGGTGTTAAGATGATTATCTAAAAAATATTCTACTAGTTGAGGGATAAACTTTCCTTTATAGGGGTGAAGTCGATGAACATGCTTGGTTGTATCTTTTTCTTTCAAATCTTCAAATGAAAGTCCCCAATCCAAATCTCCCCCCAACTTATTTTTCCATTGATTCTGTTTTTTTAATTGCCCAGAATAATAATTTTTCAATTCATCTATCTCCACTTTAATTGAAAGCTGTTCCATATATTTTTTTATTTTTGCGTATTGAACTAGATAAGAAATATTTGAAGGGGTTATTTCTTTTTCTAAAAATTTAGTTGCCCATTCAGAAGCCTCTTTTAATGAAACTCTTTTTTGCATATTAATTGAAGATAAAAATTCTATTTAAATTTTTTGGACCCTTTGAAAGTGATAACTATTAAGAACAAATCATTCTTCTTCGGCTTCTTCAACTTTAATCATATCTGTAACATAATCATCTGTTTGAAGTTTAACGATTCTAACACCTTGAGCCGCTCTTCCCATAACTCTTATATTTTTCAAAGAGGTTCTTATAACCATTCCTTTTGCAGTCGTGAAAATAACCCCGTCATTATCATCAACGGAAATTGTAGCAACAACATCTCCTGTTTTATCACTAACTTTCAAATTAATAACGCCTTTTCCTGCCCTTGCTGTTTTTCTATAATCAGTCACAGCTGTTCTTTTTCCAAATCCATTTTTAGTGATAGTTAAAATTGCATCAGTGTTCAATAACCCCAAGCTAACAACTTCATCATTTCCATCTAATTTTATCCCAGTAACTCCATAACTATTTCTTCCTGTTTCTCTAACATCATTGCTATTGAATCTGATTGCTTTTCCTTTTTTAGTAGCAAGTGAAACTTCTTGATTTTTCTTCAAAACTTCAACTCCAATTAACGAATCAGAATTATCTACAGGTAAAGTTAATGCAATAATTCCAGAAGCTCTTGGTTTTGAAAAATTAGATAATGAAATCTTTTTAACAATTCCTTTTTTAGTAGCCATGAATAAATCATCTTCAAAAGTTTTAACAGAAATCACATTTGCAACTGTTTCATCTTTTAATCCCAAAAGATTGATTACTGCTTTTCCCTTGCTGTATTTCTCAAATTCAGGAATATCATAAGCTTTAAGCCATAATACTCTTCCTCTTGAAGTAAAGAACATTAAATAATCATGAGTTGAACAAACAATTAATTGCTTAACAAAATCTCCTGTTGCTAAATTATTTCCAATAACTCCTTTTCCACCTCTCTTTTGCTCCTTATACATTTTAGTATCAATTCTCTTGCAATACCCTTTATCTGTAATCGTAATAACAACATCTTTTTCTTGAACCAAATCTTTTTCAGATATTTCTGCAACTCTCTTAAGAACATAAGTTTTTCTATTATCTCCATATTTATTTTTTAATTCATTAACTTCTTTCGCAATTATTTTCAAAACTTCTTTAATATCAGCCAAAATCTTTTCATATTCGGTAATGCTTTGTTTTAATTCATCTTGTTCCTTCTTTAACTTTTCATGTTCAAGAGAAGTTAATTGTTGAAGTTTTGTTTCTAAAATAGCTTGTGCTTGTTTTTTTGTTAATTCAAATTTTTTCATTAAAATTTCCAAAGCTTCTGTAGCATTCTTTGATTTTTTAATGAGAGTAATAACTTCATCAATATTTTTCAAAGCAATCAGCAAGCCGTCAACAATTTCAAGCCTTTCTTTAGCTTTCTTTAACTCAAATTTTGTCCTATTGGTAATAATTAGTTTTCTATATTTAATATATTCTTCAACAACTTGTTTTAAATCAAGAATTCTTGGTTGTCCCCCAACCAATGCTAAAAAATTAACAGAAAAACTATCTTCCAATCGGGTATATTTGTATAAAGAATTAATTACAAAATCAGGACTTGCACCTTTTCTCAATTCAATTACAATTCTAATTTTTCCTCTTGAACTTTCATCTCGCAAATCAAAAACATCTTTTAATTTCTTATTTTGAATCAAATCCGCAATTTGCTCGATAAGTGAAGTCTTATTTAACATGTATGGAATTTCTGTAATAACAACAATGTCTTTATTTTTAACAACTTCAGCAGAAACTTTTCCCCTTACGAGTAATTTTCCTTTTCCTGTTTTATATAATTCAAGCATATCTCCAAAAACACTTCCACCAGTAGGAAAGTCTGGCCCTGTAACTATTTCACAAAGTTCTTCAATTTTTATTTCTGGATTTTTAACAGTAGCAAGAATTGCGTCGCAAACTTCTCTCAAATTATGCGGAGGGATATTTGTAGCCATGCCAACAGCAATGCCTGTTGCCCCATTTAACATTAAAGAGGGAAGTTTTCCTGGAAGCAAATCTGGCTCTTTCAAAGAATTATCAAAATTAGGAGTGAAATTTACTGTCTCTTTGTCTATATCTTCTATTAATTCCATTGTGATTGGCATTAATCTTACCTCTGTATAACGATAAGCAGCAGGAGGATCCCCATCAATTGAATTGTGAACAAAAATTCCAGAAGCAAGGGAAAAATTATGCGTCTTTTCTACAGTTAAATCATAAACATCAGCAAGTTCATTTAAGAACTCTGTTTTTACAACTTTGTGATTCTTGTTTAACTCACACAATACCAAATTTTTATTATCTTGATAATATTTTTTAATTCCTAAGTCCCAAGAAGTAAAACTCTTTATCTCAAAAACATCTTTTCTTGCTTTTTCAAAATTTTCTTTATTTAACTCAAGACTATTTTCTTTAAGATAATTGCATATTTTCAAAAATTTCTTTTTTCCAGTAAGATTTGTTTCTCTTTTTTCATTACTTGCCACAATCTGATTATGGAATAATTCTTTATATTTTGGAATTTGCCATAATTTTGTCATTGTTATTGAAGCTCTTTTTCTAATTTCTTCAACTTTTTCTGGATGTCCTTTAAGATATTTTTTATTTACTTCACTTAAAACTATTTTCATCTTTTGCTGATATTCTTCTTTTTGCCAGTTTTCCAAGTTTCTTTCTTTTAATCTTTCCGAATATTTTTTTCTGTTTTCTTCATCTGCCCAAAATCTTTCCCTTCCCTCTTTCAATTTTCTTTTGTACTCTTCATCAGTTTTATGTTTATCTGAAGTAAACTCATAATGAGTTTTCCAATGCTCTTGCCAATTCATTCTTCTAATGTTATCAGGATTATTATTTAATTTATTAAAATTAATATGATGTCTTATTCTTCCTACAGATTTAGAATAAATTCCGTTTTCCAAATTCCAGTTATCTGAAAGTATATGTGCAAAATCCCATTTATCCTGTTTTGGCTGAAAAATCATAGAATATCCCACTGTGTTAGAATCGTCCAATTTTGTAGAAAACCTAAAATAAGAAGGCATTAAAGAATCGCCTGATTTCAAATCTTTAGCTTCTTTGTACTCTCCATTCTTAAGCATAAATTTATGATTTAAAGTGCACTTTATCTCTTCGCCATTATCTAAAACCACTTTCATAATCTCTGCTCCTTTTCTTGTCAATCTAGGATTTTTTATTTCAGCTATTTTTATTAAATTATTTTCATCAACTGTAAATGTAAAATTTCTTTTTCCTTCTTGATTTTCTTTTATAAGTTCAATGAAGGACAAGTCTCTGCCATCAGTAAGTTTAACTTTAGTATCAGCAGTAAAGCATCCAAAATTTCCTTGCCCATAAACTAAAGGGTAACGTAATGAGAAATCTTGTGCCATTCTTACCATTGCATCATAAACAGCAGTATCACCATGCGGATGATATTTACCAATGACATCTCCAACAACTCTTGCGGATTTTTTAGTTTGAGTTCCTGGCTTTAATCCCATTTGTTGCATAGAATATAAAATTCTTCTTTGAACAGGCTTCATACCATCTTCAATTGCTGGAATAGCTCTTGAAACAATAACAGACATAGCATAATCTAAATATGCTTTCTTCATTTCTTCAGAAACTTCAGAATGGATTATTCGCTTGTCTTCTGGTGAAAGTTCTTTTTCTTCTTCAATTTCTTCTTCAATTTTTTCCTTTTTGTTTTCTTCTGTCATTTTATTTCTTTATCTCCAGCATATATTCAGATAAGTTAATATATTTGTCTGAAATCTTTTTCATTTCTCTGCTTATTCTGTTTTCAAAATTTGCAACAATAACTTTTTTCCCATTATCTTTCATTCTAATTAAACAATCCATTAAATCTTTATCTCCAGAAATTAAAACAAATGAATCATAATTGTTAGAAAGTCCATGCCAGATAATATCTGAAGCTATCCTAACATCTATCCCTTTTTCAATAAATTTGCCATCTGCAGATGCTAGGGGTTTTGTTACAACGTCAAAATTTAAATCAAATGCCAAGCTATCCAAAAATGCTTTTTGTTTATTAAATTTCTCTTCAAAATATTCTTCAGACTCCCCTGTTGTAGAAGAAGTTTTCTTAGTAGGGATGCCCGTATAATAATATACTCTAACAAGATGGTATTCTCCTGTTAATAAATCTATTAATTTCCGAAAGTCTATTTTTATTTGATACTTTTTAGCCCCTTGAAATAAATTGCTTCCATCAATAAAAATAATTAATTTCTCGCAGAATTGGGTATTATTGGGGTATGAGGATTTCTCCCCAGCCCCTCTAGTATTATTACTTTTATAATCCTTAGATGTTTTTAAATCCTTCTGATTTTCCATTTTATATTTTAAGTATCTCTAATTTAATTAATAAATCTTTAATATCAGAAAATTCAATAACTTTGTCTGCAATATCTTCAGTAAAATAAAAGTTTACGCCTTCTTTCATTGCCAAGATAATTTTTTTCTTTTTTGCCAAAGCATATCCAATTTCAATAAGCATTCCTTCACTTTTTTCATTAGATTTTGCAAATACAAGAAGACAATCAGCATTATCTATCTCTTTTAAAGCGTGATTTAATATTTGCTTGGCAATAAATTTTTCTTCGATAAATAATTTTTCATCTTTAGATGCAGAATACACCTTATGTCCAGATTTTTTTAATATGTTGGATATTTCTAACAAGATTCTTTCTAACTCTGCTGGATTCTCTCCTGTAAATTTGTAAGATATAAAAAATTTAGCCATCTTAACTTAAATTACCTCCAAGTGGAACTTCTTTATCTGGACTAACTAAGATGATATCCATTAAATCTGTTTTAGGCAACCCCAAAATCAACACTTCTGAATTAAAATCTGCTATTTTTTTTGTAGGAAAATTAACAACGGCAATGATTTGTTTTCCAATTAATGTTTTTTTATTATAATTTTTAGTTATCTGAGCACTTGATTTTTTAATACCAATTTCATCTCCAAAATCTATTGTTAACTGATAAGCTGGTTTTTTTGCTTCTGGAAAATCTTCTGCATTAATTATCTTTCCAACTCTGATGTCTACTTTTTCAAAATCTGAATATGTTATTGTCATTTTAAATTACATCCTTTAAATTTTGTTTAGTTCTGTCAATTAATCTAGCTTGCATACCCAAACTTAAAGCTGGGTTAATATCTTCTTCTTGACTATTCCCGATCATAACAACTTCTGAAGAAATAATTTGTTCTCCAAACTCATTTATCTTTTTTAAAGTATAAGAAAAAATTTCTAAATCTGGTTTTTTAAAACCAATTTCAGAAGAAAATGTCACAACATCAAATAAACCAATAAATTCTGGAAACAATTTTCTAACCTTCTTATTTGTAGTACAATAAACATTAGAAATTAAAGCAAGTTTAGAATTTTCACTTTTTAATTTTTTAAGAATTTCTCTTGTATCATCATAGATAGTAAATCGTGTGCTATCAAGTGCATTATGTAAAGTTCTCGTTCGATATTCTCCAAGTTCTAAGCTTTCAAGATTTCTTGCAATAAGAAGTTTATTTCTCTGCTCTTTTGTTAAAATCTCTTTAAAATCAACCACATCTTTGTAATCCATTAATGTTTTCATCATATCAAAAAAATATGCTTTTATCATGCTACTTCCTCCCCCTTCTTATCTAAATATTCCATAAATTCATCTTCTGTTAATTCCTTTTCATCAATATTTTTCCCTGTCCATTTGCATTTTCTGCATTCCCATTCTCCTTTACCCTTTCCTTCTTCTCCTGTTAATAACACCGCAACATTATCACTCTTACATTTGGGGCAAAGTCTAAGTTTGAAGGTTTTTTCATCCGTTTTTTTCTTTCCAGATTTTCCTCCTTTAGCTTTAGCATATGCTTGAGGAGAATCATATCCTTCTTTTATCCAATCTGGTGTTGCTAATTTTCCCATTTTAAAACTTCCCATTTAAAAATTTAATATTTGTTACGCTGGAAGTGGGAATCGAACCCACAGACCCCGAAGGGTGCCGGGTATCAATCGGCTGCATTAACCATTCCGCCATTCCAGCGTAACTATTGGAACCTATGTTGGAAACATTTATATAATCCACATTAGTTAAATTATTAAGTTCGGGTATCAATTGACTGGGTTCCATTCCGTTCGAACCCTTTTTCTTTTTTATTATTATTTTTAAATTTTTCATTATTTTTATTTAATCAAAGTAAATCTCTTTACTTTTTTTCCATTTAATTCTGTATAACTACAAAAATCTTCCAGTGAACGAAACCAAATTGTTCCAAAAGGAATTTCTTCTGTTTCATACAAATTTCTGTAAATAACTGATTTTTCCTCAGGATTATTACAATCTCTTGCTACTGCTATTACTTCATAAATTTTATCTTCCCCTTTAAAATGTCTGTATCTCTCCCATACTTTTGGCTCTTCTATTTCCATTTTCCAGTCTCATTATTCCATAATTTAATTTCTCCAGAACAATCATATTTTGAACAATCTGCTAATCTGTTGGTATAAATTTTCTTCACTTCGTTATAACATAAACTTCCCTTTATTTCAAACCCCTCTGAACAAAAGATTCTATCTCTTTCCAAACATTTACAATTATCCGCAAGCCACGCTGAATAATCTTCCTCTGCTTGTTGTTCTTTTATTGCATTTGCTTTCATCTTATTCCCAACTAACATTAAAGAAACTGCAACAAACAAAGTGATTGTCAATATTACAATTGCCTTTTTAAATATCTTTTTCATTTTATTATTTTATATATCTAAATTTGCTTCATGTGCATTTTCTGATATGAATGTTTTTCTTGCTTGAACATCGTCTCCCATTAGCATTGAAAATGTATTATCTGCTTCAACAGCATCTTCTATAAATATTTTTTTTATTTTTCTAGTTTTGGGATTCATAGTAGTATCCCACAACTGGTCTGTGCTCATTTCTCCTAAACCCTTAAATCTTGTAACATTTCCTTCTTTCGTGTCAAGTTTTTCAAGAGTTTTTTTCAATTCTTCTTCTGTATAAACATAATAATCTTTATTTTTTCTAATTCTAAATAATGGGGGAAGAGCAACAAAAACATTTCCATTTTCAATTAATCTTGGCATAAATCTAAAAAAGAAAGTTAATAGCAAAGTCTTAATATGTTCACCGTCAACATCTGCATCACTCATAATTATTATTTTCTTATATCTTAATTTATCTAAATCAAATTGTTCTCCAACTCCTGTTCCAATAACAGTTATCATGTTAGTTATTTCTTCACTTGAAAGAGCTTTTACAGGACTTGATTTTTCAACATTTAATATTTTTCCTCTAAGTGGAAGTATAGCCTGTTTTTCTTTATCCCTAGCCATTTTTGCACTATTGTGAACAAAAATACCTGAAGCAAGAGCAAAATTATGAGTATTTGGAACTTCTATGTCATAGACATCTATTCTTTGACTTAACTTTTCGATTCTTTTTATTTTATGATTCCAATTTTTAACAGACTCTATCATATTCTCTTGATTTCCATTAAAAAACCTTTTACAAAATGTGCCTAAACTTAAGATAGAATTGTCTCTTTTTTCTATTCTTAATTTATCAAACTCGCTTAGATTAAATCCTTGTTCAAGAACATGTTTCATTAAAGAGATTGTCTTTGCATAATAAGTTTTATCATAAGATTTTTTCCTGTCTTCTCTAAATTGAGGCGTCCATTGTTCGCTTGTTTTTTGTCTTCTCCAAATTATCAA
>JBBSXF010000100.1:0-4248 GCA_038045905.1 Nanobdellota archaeon | reverse complement strand
CTCTTCAAGATTTTCAGGATTAGTAATATTTTCAAAAGCCATTTTAAATTTTTTCGAGAGGTTTATCTTTGCTCCAAGTGGCAATACCCAAGAGAATAGCAAAGAAAATTGGACCTATTAAAGGGATTAATATTGAAAGAGGTTCCCATTTTGATTTTCTTAAAATTTTAAAAACTTCTCCAGTACAAGAAATTGAAAAGACTCCCAAAATGCTACTTATAAAAAATATAATTCCAATTCTTACTCCAAAATAATTGTTTAAAAAAGGAAGGAAATTGTTCCCGATAAATGGAATTGTAAGTATTAAAAGTAAATCTATTAAACTTAATATTGCCATCGGCCAATAATACATCTTTGCAGTTTTTGAGATAATTAACAGGGGCCCAAACAAGGGAATAAGAGCAAGTTGAGGTATTTTATACTTTATTTTCCCTGCAATAAAATAAAATGAAACGGAAAGGTAAATGCCAAAAAGGATAAAGAAGATTATTGGGAAGAGAACAATAAAACCCGTCAAGGTAGATAATGCCATTAGAGAGATGACCATAGTCATAATATAAAGGAAGGTTATTGTAGCAAAAATCAAAAGGGAAACTGGAACTAAGATTAAACAGGCAAGATTCACTTTGTCTTTAAATGAAGGAAAAAAAGAAAATTTAACAGAGGATAATGAAATATTATCTATCTCTTTTTCCATATTAAATCAAATAGTTTATTATTTATAAATTCTTTCTTAAGAGTAGAAATTAAAAATTATTTCCCTAAATATTTTTACCTAAAATAATAAGAGGAAAATTCATCATCAAAAACAACTGCTCCTGTTAGAGAAGAAGTTCCTTCTCCACTTGAACTAGGTTCGCTACTTGGAATACTTTCTCCCCCTCCAGATGATTCTATGGAAGTTGTAGGAGAGGATTCTGTTGAAGGTTGTTCAGATGGTGGCTGTTGAAATTCTCCTTCTGGTGGTTGAATATATCCTTCAGGAGGTATTCTTTCTTGAGGAGGTTGAAATTCTTCACGACGTTCTTCAAACACTTCTCTGGTTCCGCCACAATCTTCTGGGCATGCATAAGAATGAGATTGTTCAAATTCATCACAAGTTCCATCAGGGCATTTTTGTCCACCCATTTCTTCTCTATATTCTTTTACTTCTCTTCTTTCAATTTCTACTCTTTCAATTTGTTCTCCAAATCCTTGTGAAGCTGAATCATAGCATTTTAATCTTTCCATAGAATCTTGTATCCCTCCGCAATTTGCTCCGCTAAATCCTCCTTGTGAACCCCTTGGTCCTTCATCACGACGCTGACTTTCCATTATCTCTCTGCATTTTTTATCATCTCCTTTATTTTCTCCGGTCAACCCTGCTTCAATGCATTCCGCAGGAGCATTAACTTTAAACATTATCTTCCCACATTCTTTCGGATTTTTTACTCCTGCTTCCATACATTCAGGAGGAGCATTTGATTCAAACATAATTTTGTCGCATGCTTCTCTTGCTTCTTTTTCATTAGTAAAGCTAATTTCTCCTTTTTTTAATGCCTGCTGACATTCTTCTGGAGCATGAGTCTTGAACATGATTTTAACGCAATCTTTTGAAGTTGTAACTCCCTCTTTAACACATTCGGGAGGCATACGCAAATCATATCTGCCCTCATCATACTTTCCTTCTGCTTTTACTAAAACCTCTTGGAGATAATCAGGCAATAAATCTTCTATTGGTTCTTCTTGTTCTATTTCTTCCATTTTATCACAAGCATCTTCATCTCCCTTATCGCATGCAGCAGCTAACGGAGCAAGGATGGAACATTTTTCTGCAAAAGAGGAAACAGAAATATCTTCGCATCGGCATTCTTTTCCAGAGGCATCAAAACATTGCGACATAATTTCAAAAAAAACTTTTGCTTCTTGTTCTTGTTCTTTAGTTAACTCTCGATTTAAATCTCTCTGCCAGGTTGGTGCATCATCTTCTGTCTTACAAACACGGGAATATTCAACAGGATCCAATTCAGACAAAGTCGTGCAAAGTTCTTTAATCTTGCTTGAGATTTCAGTTGCAGTTAAAATATTTTCTTCTTGTTCTAAAATATCAGTAAATTCATCTCTATCCTCCTCGGGAATGTCTCCCTTAATTTCATTTATTGTTCTGCTGATTGCAACAGCACTTCTCCTAGCATCATCTCTTCTTTCAGGATTAGCTTCTCTTTGAAAATTTTCAGCATATCGTTCATATCTTTGCAAGGACTCTCTCGCAGCATCTATATTTCCTGCTTCTATCATTGCTTTAATTTCAGCAATTTTTTTCTCTCTGTTCTCTAAATCCCCTCGGAAATTGCTTAAAATAGCATCTTCAACAAAATAAAAAGTGCTGTCAGGAGTTATTCCTGCTCCTTCTTCAAGTTTTGCGTCTTCAAACTCTTCTTCTGCCTGTTCAACAATTTCAAAAATTTCAATCTTTTCAGGTTGTTCTTCTATACTTTCTTTAGGAGTTTCTGGAATTTCTCCAACCTCTTCTGTTTCTCCGCTAACTACGGGCTCTTTGATAGTTTCAGAAGTTTCATCTTGGGCATATAAAATAGGCAAACTTAAAACACTAAAAAATAAAATAAAGATTAATAGAACATTCATCCGCCCTTTTTTCATATTAAATCAAATAGTTTATTATTTATAAACTCTTCCTTAAATGGATGTTACTCGAGATGTTCCTTTCAATTCTCTTGGGAGTTTTTGCAGGAACAATTACAGGACTAGTTCCAGGAATTCATATAAATCTTGTTGGAGTTTTTCTTGTTTCTCTTTCAGTTTCTTTATTAAGTAATACAAATCCAATTTTTTTAATTATTTTTATTGCCTCGATGGCAATTGCACACACATTTATGGATTTTATTCCTTCAATATTTCTTGGTTGCCCAGACACAGATACACAACTTTCAATTCTCCCAGGACATGAAATGCTAAAAGAAGGAAATGGATATGAGGCAGTAAGGTTAACTTCCCTCGGAGGGTTGTATGCTGTTTTTATTTTGTTAATTATTGCTTTCCCAATCTCTTCTTTAATTTCTACAATTTATGAAGGCATTCATTCAATCATGTTTTGGATATTATTATCAGTTTCTTTTTTGCTTGTTTTTCAAGAAAAAAATAAATTCCCTACCATTTTTGTTTTTTTGATTTCAGGAATTTTAGGATTATGTGTTTTAAATTTAAATATTAAAGAACCCCTTCTTCCTCTTCTTACAGGATTATTTGGTAGTTCTTTATTGATAACAAGCATCAGAGACAAAATAGAAATTCCTCAGCAAACAATCAATGAGCCAAGATGTAACAAACTTAAACCTCTTCTCGGTTCTATAATTGCTTCTCCAATTTGTGGATTTCTTCCAGGATTAGGAAGTGGACAAGCAGCAGTTTTAGCAAATACAATTTCCAAAGTGGATAAAAAAGGTTTTTTATTTTTAATAGGAGCAACAAATGTTTTGGTCATGGGTTTATCTTTCGTCTCGCTTTATGCAATTTCAAAAACAAGAACAGGAGCGGCCGCCGCAATTCAAGAAATAATTGGCATTTTATCTTGGAAAACTCTTCTTATACTTTTAATTGCAGTTTTAATAAGCGGAATAATTTCTTTTTTCTTAACAAAACATCTTACAAAATATTTCTCTCAAAAAATGCACAAAATAAATTACTCTTCTCTTTCAATAATAATTTTAATCTTCCTTGCAATAATCACAATTATTTTCTCTGGATTTTTAGGCTTGTTAGTTTTAATTGCTTCAACGCTTACAGGCATTTTCTGCAATTCACTTCCTGTAAAGAAAACTCACATGATGGGATGTTTGTTAATTCCAACTATTATTTATTATGGATTGAAGTTAATTTAAGAGAGAAATCCAACCAATAATACCCAAAGATAAACTA
The DNA here is from genome assembly GCA_038045905.1 of Nanobdellota archaeon. Taxonomy (GTDB): domain Archaea; phylum Nanobdellota; class Nanobdellia; order Pacearchaeales; family GW2011-AR1; genus RBG-13-33-26. Next base: position 333 of record JBBSXF010000100.1, on the reverse strand, counting down.
AACAAAGAATTACATTTAAGATTGCAAATAATCTTTTCTTCAATTTAAAAAGAGAAAAAATAGAAATTATTAAATTAAACAAAAAAAGAAATAACCCAACATATCCAAAAATCCATAGGGGAATAAATTCTAACTCTAAAAACGCATAAGCTTGATAACAAATCATCAAAACAAAACCTATCCTTAAAGAATACCAAAGAAAACCTTTCTTTTCAGATTTAACTTTTTGTCTTGCTTTTTTCTGCATACCTCTGTTAAGACAAAGGGATATTTAAATTTGGTGATTGAGTACTTTTCGGACTAAAAAGGCTTAAAAATTAGCTAAACTACGAC
>JBBSXF010000099.1:0-6370 GCA_038045905.1 Nanobdellota archaeon | reverse complement strand
CATATTTGTTGCAAAATATACAACTTTTACCTTCAAAATACTTGCGTGCAATCCCCTTTATCATACATATCGTCGTAGTTTAGATAATTTTTAAGCCTTTTTGGTGCTAAAATGTAACAATCACCTAATTCTTTTAAATAAATACTTCTCAAGGTTACAATGGAAATTGGTTCAGTGCTTGAAAGAATAGCAGATAATAACAGAATAATTATAGAAAAAAATATGGAAGAACTCTATTCTAAATTTGGATTTGATATTTCTAAAGCAACAAGAAAATTAACAGATTTAACAGATAAAGAAGCTGAAAAATTAGGAGAAATTTTCAATGAAAGACTAAGTCCCTGGATAGTCAGAAGAGGGATTAGCAAGGATTATTATCCATTTGAAGGAGATAGAGAAGGGATTAAATTATTTTCTTTCACAGGGGGAATTTCTATAGATAAAATAGAAAGTTCAAAATTCCAAGATTGGATTAGCAGATATCTCTTGCTCTTTTCAAATGGAAATTTCTACAAGAGAGGAATTCCATATAATGGAGACTATGACAAAGTTGGGGAATATTTATGTTCTTTAGGAATTAGGACATTTGATTTTCCAGAAGAAAGGTTCAAAAAATCCCGTGAGTCCACTAAATTAATTTAATTTTAGTAACCTTTAAAAACTAATTTTCTTAAAGCTATTTATAGGAAAACTATAATTTAAAATGGCAGAAAAAGAATCACAATTAGCAAGGATTCAAAGACTTAATTCAAGTCAAAAGAATATAAGAAACATAGCGACAAGTGCACACATTCACCACGGAAAAACAGCTTTAACAGATAATTTGCTGGCTGCTTCTGGTTATATGGCTGCTAAAAATGCAGGAAATCTCGACGAGGGAATGGCAACTTGGCAACACTCTGATGAACAGGAAAGATTAATGACAGTAGATGCTGCAAATGTTTCAATGGTTCATAATTTTGAAGGAGAAGAATATCTAATCAATTTAATTGATACTCCAGGACACGTTGATTTTGGTGGAAATGTTACAAGAGCAATGAGAGCAATTGACGGAACAATTGTTTTAGTTTGTGCTGTTGAAGGAATAATGCCTCAAACAGAAACAGTAATCAAACAAGCATTAAAAGAAAGAGTTCAACCAGTTCTATTCATCAATAAAGTAGACAGACTAATCAAAGAAATGAAATTAACCCCCGAAAGTATGCAGGAAAGATTCAAAAAAATAATCAATGAATTCAATGATTTAATTGCAAAGGTTGCAGAACCAGAATTCAAAGAAAAATGGTTAGTAAATATTAATGATGGAAGTGTTGCATTTGGAAGTGCAAAAGAAAATTGGGCATTGTCTGTTCCTTTTATGATAAAAAGAAAAATTACTTTCAAAGATATTTTTACATTAGTTGAAATGAACGACTTAGATAGAAAAGAATGGGTTTGGAAAAATGCTCCTCTTTATGAAGTTCTTTTAGATATGGCAGTTAAACATCTCCCTAATCCTTTGGACGCTCAAAGATATAGAATTCCAAAAATTTGGAAAGGAGATTTAGACAGCGAATTTGGAAAAGATTTAATGACTTGTAATCCAAAAGGAAAAGTTGGTTTTGTTATTACAAGAATTGTAGTAGATCCTCGTTCTGGAAAAGAAATTTCAGCAGGAAGATTATTCTCCGGAACAATAAGAAATGGAATGGATGTTCATCTTAATCTTGCAAATAAAGAGCAAAAAGTTCAGCAAGTATTTATCTACAACGGAGTAAAACCAGAGCAAATAGAAGAAATTGGCCCTGGAAATGTTTTAGCTATTTCGGGGGTTACAGGAGAAGCAGGAGAAACAGTTACAGAAGCTCCAGAAACACCATTTGAAGAATTGAAACATATATTTGAACCAGTAGTTACAAAATCAATCGAAGTTAAAAAAATGATGGACTTGCCAAAGTTAGTTGAAATATTAAAACAAGTTGGTAAAGAAGATCCTTCTGTAAAAGTAGAAATTAATGAACAAACAGGAGAAAGTTTAATTTCTGGAATGGGAGAACTGCACTTGGAGATTATTGAAAATAGAATCAAAGTAGAAAAAGGACTTGATGTTAAGACATCTGCTCCAATTGTGGTATACAGAGAAACAGTTATGAAAGAATCTCCAGAAACAGAAGGAAGAAGCCCAAACAAGCATAATATATTTACAATTATAGTTGAACCTTTGGAAGATGATATTTATGAAGCAATAAAAAGTGGAGAAGTTCCAGAAGGAAGAGTAAAGAAAAAGAGCAGTGAACTTGCAACAAAATTCTCAAGATTTGATTGGGATAATGATACGGTAAAAAGTATTAGAGATATTTACAAAGGAAATATATTTTTCGACGGAACAAAAGGAGAAGTTCATATTGGAGAAGTTATTGATATGGTATTGGACGCATTTGAAATGGTAATTGATAAAGGTCCTCTTGCTAGGGAAGCATGCATGAAAATGAAAATAACATTAGCTGATATTAAACTTCACGAAGATGCAATCCACAGAGGCCCTGCTCAAGTTTATCCAGCTATTAGGGAAGCAATCACAGAAGCAATGTTAAAAGCAGATGCTTGCTTGTTAGAACCTGTTCAAATCCATGCAATTGAAGTTCCAGATAGATTCTTAAGCACAATCACTAAATTAATAGGCGGTAAAAGAGGACAATTATTGGAAGTTAAACAAGAGGGAAGCGGAACAGAAATAAGAGCAAAGATTCCAGTAGGAGAAATGATTGGATGGAGCAATGATTTGCGTTCAGCAACAGAAGGAAGAGGAGTTTCATCTCTTGCAGATCAGTTATTCGAAAAACTCCCTCAATCTTTGACAACAGAAATAATTAGAAGAATTAGGGAAAGAAAAGGTTTGGCGGAAAATCAATAAATATATTTTTTAATCACAATAATTCTTAAAAAACAAGTTTAATCCAATTAATTATGAAAAACTTACCAAGTTTATTAACTCCATCAAAAGAAAAAAACTCTCAAGGAAAACCAATTGTCAGTTTAAACCGAGATGAATTTAGAAAAAACCCTGCATTTTCATGGGCATATGATGGAGTAAAGGAAAATGATTTTGCAAAACTTTATGGAAATTTATATTTATCTTATGAAAAAATTTCAACATTAATAAAACCAGAACCACCAATAAAAAATCCAAAAGAATTTCAAAGAGAAATAAATGATAAGGATATTTTAGAAATTGAAGAATGTTTAGCAATAATGTTTACACTTGGATTAAATGTAACTGCTTCAATACTTGATAATGGCACAGAACGTCCTTTTGTTCCTAGGGATCCAACAAAAGATGGTTCTTATGAAGATGCAAGAAAAGGATTAGCGGAAAATCAATAGTTTTAAAAATAACTACTTTTAAGTTACTCTATGAAAACAGAAGTATTAAGAAAAATTACAGGATATCACTATACTAATCAAAGAGCCTATGAATCTATGCAAAAAAAAGGTATAGAAGGATATATGACTTTCAATTTTGATAATTTTTCTGGATTGATTCCACATAGAAGATTTATGAATCTTTTTAGAGGGAAGAATTTACCAGATGAAGCATACGATAGTGTAATTGAAGGACTATTAGAACCAGAGCCCATGTCTTGGATAGAAAATAGGGAATTTCCTGGCTTTTGGGGATACCTAATGCACGATATTTGTAGAGGGGAAAATGTTTTTTTATTAAGTTTTTGAACTAACTCCAAGTGATAAAGCATATGTTGTTGAAAGAGCACATATTGAAAGAGAATTATATAGAGAATCAAACGGACGAGGGACATCTACTAAAGAAACAATGAATGAAGCAGCTAAAAAATATTGGGAATCAAGAATTCCTGTTTTTGAATATAAAGGAAATTATTCTGCACCGCAATTAGCAATTTGGTCAGGAATAGAAAAAGAGAGATTAAATGTAGAATGGGTAAAACCGGCTAATAAAGTTTGGAAAAGAGTTCTTGACAATAACTGGTGAAAATCAATAGTTTTAAATAATTTAATCTTCTTTAAAAATTATGAATACAACAAACAAATTATCTTGTGGAGTTTCTATACACGAAGAAGATATGGATGGTAAAAGAGTATTTGTTGCAGAATGTTCTGAATTAGGAATTAGCGATTTTGGAGAAAGCATGGACGAAGCTCTTAATAATTTAAAATTGGCTATCGGTTTATTTCTTGAAGAAGCTCCAGAAAAGAAACAATTGCTTGAAAAATCAGAACCTCTTTTTGTTACAAGATTATTTTTATAAATCTCTAAAACTAATTTCTGATTGTTTTTCTATACTTTTAAGGGTGCCAATAGGAAGAGTAGGATGATGCACTGGAACAACAACTATTTTATTATTTTTCTCTAAAATAACATGCGTACCATTCTGTCTTTTTATTTCAAATCCTTTTTTCTCAAGCAATTTTACCACTTCTCTTGATTTAATATTCTGCATTCGCATTAAAAATATTAATTATCATTTATTTATAAAACCTTAATTAAGTTCAGTAATTTTGTCATCATTTCTTAAAAGTAACATTTAGCAAAGTTTATAAAATACTTTTTTATTAAAATAAAATGAAACTTGAAACATTATTGAAGCCAGTAAAATATTTAGATGAAAATGTAATTCTTAGGCAATATACTAAATTGGGACAAAAGATAAATATAGATGAAGGAAAGAGAAAATATAAAGTAGGGTTAGCCCTTGACATACTATCCATACCTTTAATTATGATTTCCAATAAAGAAATATTTGGTGGGAACATAAGCAAGGTTGCATTTTTCTCTGGTGTAGCTGATTGGAATTATAATGGTTTAGGAATATTGGGAGCATTTGGAGAAAATAAAACATCAGAAACAATAGCAATTAATCCCTTTCAAGAAATACTTTCTAAATGGAATAAATACTGGAGACTTCCACTTTTTTTAACGGGGGTAGGATTAATCGGAAAAGTTGGATTAGATTTTGCAAATAGTCTTATGAATAATACGGAAGTTCATGCAACAGATTATTACGCTCTTTGTAATGGAATTGGATGTTTATCCCTTGCATCTTCAATGTATCTAAAAGAAACAGATACAAAATTATTGGACAAATCTCCGTTGTGGAAAAAAGCATTAAATTATGTTAAAGAACAAATAAGTTTAATTGGACCTCAGCCGATTCCTGTTCCAATAAGAAATTATGAGATTGCGGAGAACCAGTAATTATTTTTAATACATAATCCTTAAATACAAATCTAAGTAAAATATTTTATGAGTTTTGATGCATTTTGGTCAATAGGAAAAAAAGATAAATCAATAACAAAAGCACATATTATCCAATCTTATCATTCTGAAAATTCCGAACCTGCAGGAGAACATGAAGTTTATGTAGCTTATTGTGGAGAAGAAAGAGAATCTTGGCAATATATTGAAAGAGATTCTTTTATAAACGAATTTGGGACCTTAGAAAAAGCAATTGAAATAGGAGCAAAAGTTTGTGAGGATTGCTTAAAGATAAAAGGATTAACAGAACAAGTAAAATCCAAATAAAAATAATTCTTAAAAATAATATTTAATTAGAAAAATTAGATTAAATTTATTTTATTTCATATGCAGATTTTTTCCCGCAAACTTCACATTCATAAAGTTTATAGTCATTTTTATTTTTTAGATACCTCATACTTTGGTTTCCACAACCATCACAGGGAAGTTCTCCATTCGGAGTTTTTGGTCTTGTATCTTCAATTTTTTGTCTAAGTCTTCGAACTTCAATTAGATATTTTTCAATTGTCGGAAGAATAACCCCATCAACTACTGTTTTATGTTCTCTCCCTTTTTGTTTAAATTCTTCTTTTTCTTTATCAGTCAAGCGACTTGTTAATGTTAATGACATAATAAAAAAATATCCTTTCTTCTTTTTAAGAATAATTATACTCGAGGATAGTAATTAAAATTCTTATTTTCCCTTTCCACAATGCTAGGTTTTTCCTTAAAAAATCAACAAACCAAACAGGTGGCTTCAAAATATTTCATAATTTTATCAGAGAAAATGTAAGGGATAAGACAACACTTGTGGAGAAATGGGGGATACAGATAGGAAAGAATAATAAGTAGGCAGGGCTTTTATTAGCAAGGTTAGAAAATGAATCCAAGAATCAAGAAATATAGAATTTATAATGATTGTTTGATGAAAACAAAGATAATGATTGACAAACCAAAACCCCATTATAATATGGGATTGGATATAGAATTAACTTTTAAGAAAAAAGAATATTTTAAATCTTGGTGATTGTTACATTTTAGCACCAAAAAGGCTTAAAAATTATCTAAACTACGACGATATGTATGATAAGAGGAGTTGCACGCAAGTATTTTGAGGGC
>JBBSXF010000098.1:0-1571 GCA_038045905.1 Nanobdellota archaeon | reverse complement strand
CAAAATCAAGGAGATATTTGTATATAAATCTGTCTCACGTTAAATATACAGTATCCTTTGATAATTAGCTTTAAATAAAGATGCTATGGAACTCCAAAATGTTGGAACATAAGCACGTTGCCATCTTGCTTTACAAAAATAATCTATATATTGTTTTTGAGTAATTTTATTCTCATCAGCTAAATGTCGTATTTCAGAGTCTACTTCTATTGGAGGGATATTTAATGGAACACGTGTTTCTAAACCAAGTTTTTTTATCACTCTTCTTTGTGCTCTTGTTGCAGTCTTTAGTCTAGCTGTTTCCATAATACTTCCTGTGAAAAATACTTTTTTAAGGATTTATATAAAAAAAGTATAAAAAGCCTTTTTGTTTTTTATATGTATGAAACTTAAGAAATTTCGTAATGCTATTTTTGCTGTTGCATACTTTAAATCTGGAAATGATATTGAGTATCTTCTTCTAAAAAGAAAAAAACATTGGATTGGATGGGAATTTCCTAAGGGAGGAATTGATTTATTTGAAACAAAAAAGATGGCTGTGAAAAGAGAGGTAAAAGAAGAAACTGGATTGAAAATATTAAATATAAAAAAATTTCATATTTCTGGAAGATATAGATACAAAAAAGAATACAAAGATAGAAAAGGCATCTTTGGGCAGAAATTTTCTTTGTATGCCGTTGAAGTTCAAAAGAGTGATGTCAAAATTGACAAAAGAGAACATTCGGGGTTTAAATGGGAAAATTTTGAGGGGGCAATGGAAAAACTTACGTGGGACAGCCAAAAGAGATGCTTAAAAATTGTAAATAAGTGGGTTCTTTTGAAAAAAGAACCTAACATGGTAGAAAACCGAAGGAAATGAGGTAGAAAATAAGAAGCAAAAAATTTATTCTTTTTATAAGGAAAAAATAAATATAAAAAGTATTCTTCTTTGGTATTCATATGAAATTTAGAAAGTTCATGCTTCGGTCTGGAACAGAAATTCACTTAGGAAAAGATGCAGAAAGCAATGACGAACTTATGAAAAAATTCAGGGGAAAAGAAAATATCATCATCCACACTGTTGCTGCTGGAAGCCCTTTTTGTGTTATAGATAATTTAAATCCTTCATCGCAAGACATTTTAGCTAGTGGAATTTATTGTGCGAGGTTTAGCAAAGATTGGAAAAATAATAAAAAAGATGTGAGAATAAGCATTTTTACTGGAAAAGATGTTTACAAAGAAAAAGATATGGAAGTTGGAACTTGGGGAGTTAAAAAAGCTCGAACAAAAACTATCAAAAAAGGGGATATTGAAAAATTGATGAACGATGTTTCTGAAGACAAAAGAAAAAAATAGTTAATGGTTACCTTTTAGCTTTACGCCACTTTCTTATTATTATTTTAAATCCAATTGATTTTGAAGTATAATTATTTCCAAGTTTTTCCAATAGTTCATCAGAATATCTTTTCATTTGGCTTTTTTCTTCTCTTGCACTTTTCAAAACAGAAATTCTAACACTATCATGTGCAAGAAAGTACCCTTTTAATGTTTGAATGAAGTTTTCAGTTAATCCATTCTTCCCCAATTGTATC
>JBBSXF010000097.1:0-6400 GCA_038045905.1 Nanobdellota archaeon | reverse complement strand
ATCCACGAACTAATTTTCGGTTTTGCCTAGGACATATGTCCCTTGGGTATACAAATTCTTTCAAAAACCAAGCTTTATATACCTAAAAAAAGCCAGAGAGTTATGGAACAAAGAACAAACTTGCTTGAAAAAGCATTGAACCTATTTGAAAGAAAAAGTCTAAAAGATATAATAATAGACGGAAAAACTTATCCCGAACCAGATAAGTATATAATTAGATTTAAGAGATTTAATTTAGTATTAACTCATCAAGAGCATTCACATGAAGCAAGACAATCTCCCGGTAGCTATTCGCTACAATTTGTTTATATTAGTACTGGCAAAAAAGTTGAAGAATTCGTAGAAGAAGCTGAAAATTTTGGAAGGATAAAGGCAATCTATGATTCAATAAGAAATCAACTTAATGAAAATTATAGGATGCAGATAGAAAGTGATAAAAGAAAATCAGAAGAAAGAGAAAAAATAGAGAAAGAAAAAGCATTAAAAAAACTTGAAAGAATTCTATAAAAAATAAAAAGGGAAAAATAAAATAAAAAAGCTCCCTCTTTACCGAATCATCTCCAGACTTCAATTCCTAAGTCAGACATTTCTCTAGAAGGAGGACGTGATGATGAATTTTTTTCTTCAAAATCTTTTCCTAAGACATAAGGAGATTTAACTCCTGTCATTATTGTTATAACCCTAACTTTGCCTGTGAATTCTTTGCTAATTCTGGCTCCAATAATAACATTTGCCTCTGGATTTAAGTTTTCAGAAACTGCTCTTCCAATCAAGTCAAACTCTTCAAGCTTCAAATCAGGACCACAAGTTACATGAATTAAAGCTCCAGTAGCTCCTTTGTAATCCACGTCAAGTAGAGGATGTGTAAGAGCTTGTTGAACTGCTTCCATAACCTTGTTTTGTGTGTCTGCTTCTCCAATTCCGATAACAGCAACACCACCATCCTTCATAATAGCTGAAACATCTGCATAGTCTAGATTGATTAAGCTTGGCAATGTAATTGTCTCAACAATACCTTTAACCATTGTACTAACTAATTCATTAGCAACAGCAAAAGCTTGTTCAATAGGTAATTGTCCAGCGATGTCTACTAAACGATTGTTATCAAGAACAATTGTTGTATCAGTAACTTCTCTCAATTCCTGTAATCCAAATTCAGCTTTGTCAATTCTTGCTCTTTCTGATTCGAAAGGCATTGTGACAACCCCTATTACAACTGCTCCAGATTCTTTAGCAATTTGAGATATTACTGGTGCTGCACCTGTTCCAGTTCCACCGCCCATTCCTGCAACTACAAATACCATATCTGCTCCGCCAACAGCTCTTTTTAATTCAGCTAAGGCTTCTTTTGCAGCTTCTCTTCCTGTTTGAGGTCTTCCTCCAGCTCCAAGTCCCCTTGTTAATTCCTTACCAATAAGAATCTTTTCGTCGGATTTAGAAACACTCAAGTGAAGTGCATCTGTATTTGTTGCATAAACAGTAGCTCCGCTAATTCCTTTGTTAAAAAGCCAAGTTATCGCATTGCAACCCATTCCACCAACTCCAATGACTTTGATGTTAGCTTTTCCAGCTTTCAACTCGTCAAAGTTAATGCTATGAGTTCCTGCGTTTTCAATCGCTTCTTTTGCAAAATCTAATACCATTTTTTTATTTTTAACCTCCTTTCAACTTATGTCGAACTCTGCTAAGCAGAGTTAAGGAAATGTATGCTTTTTCAACGAAATGTTTATATATTTCGGACATTTCCATTTAGTATTAGAAAAAGAGATGCCTCGTCGGCTAATGTTAATTTAATCTATTTGACGTTTAAATTAATATTGAAAGATTGAGGCACCTTCTATTTTTAAATAAGTATTATCTCTAAGGAATAGTTAAATTACAATAATTCTTGTTATTTCATTCTACCAGTAATAGGATTATAAGTTATGAATTCTTCTTCTTTAGACGGAAAATAGAAATCTCTTATCCTTCTAGTTAATTTAGATTTTTCGGTTGGATTTGAATTTTCTTTGTAAAAATGTGTTTCTCCTTCAACTATTCCAGTTTCACGATGTAATCCAAGTGCACCAATTACTTCTAAAACGGTTCCCATATAGGATAACTCATGATTTTTTGTGATATAACCTGCAATTAACATACCTGTTCCAACTATCATTTCTGCAGTGTTTATCCATCTACCAACATAATTCGTAGTAATATTCCTTTTTTTGTATGTTTCTTCTTTCATAATTTCTTTATTAAAAATTTATTTTTAAAGTTTGCTTATCAAACCTATAGCTTATTCTTTCCAATCTTCTCTTAGTTTCCTAAAACAAAACATTAACTAAATCTTCTGTTGATAAAATTGTTACTTTATCCTGCTTTTTCAAATCTTTATCATTGCTCCAAAGAGGAAATTGCATTTTAATACAAAGAGCAAGAAAATCTGCATCATCCTTATCTGGTGAAATTGCTAATGCTAACTTTAAATATTCTTTATAAAAATGCGAAGGAAAAAATTTAACATATTTTTTTAATCTATTTAACTCAATCGAAAATTCTCTTTCGGATATATTCGATTTTGAAATAATAAGGGAAGAATATTTTTTTAATTCGGTTAAAGCGAGAGCTGATGAAATAAAATTATTTGAAGATAGTAAAAATTTTCTTGTAAGAGAATATTTTTTGAAAAAACTAAAAAGGACATTTGTATCAACTACGCATTTCATTCTTATGTCTTCCTTTTCTGACAATATTTACTGCCCATTCATTGAATTCCTTTTCTTTTGATAAATCTTTAAGTAAATTTTCTTTCATATTCAAAGTTTTAGCCTTTTCAATTATGCAGGTTCTAACTAAACCCGACCAATTTATTTCAGGGAATTTTTTCATTGTTTCCCTTACTTCTTCAGGAACAGAAAGTGTTATGCTTACCATTTTATGTGTAAAAACATATATACGTTTAAATATTTAAATCTTTCCTTTACATTAATTCTTCCAATTTCCCAATCTTCATCCAGCTTTTTTCCAACTTTTTATTAGCATCTTTCACAATTATTTTTAAGAAATCATCATCGACAAGAACCTTTTTATTTTGAATTATTGGAAATTCCAATTTTTCTGTGCTATTCAGTTCAAATGTAAATCCGTGAGATGTTCCTATTATTCCAAGACGTTTAAATCCAGCTTCTTTTCCTTTTTCAAATAAGATTTTAGCATCATCAATAGTTTTGCAAGCAATATGCAAAATACAAGGTTCTAGTTTAAATTTAATTCTTTTATTTGAAACATCTAAGATTTTTTCTCTTTTAATTTCTCTTTTCCCGTTTTCTACCATGTTAGGTTCTTTTTTTAAAAGAACCCACTTTTTTAATTGATTAAATGAAATCTTGTCATGAGAAACAAAAACAAACAAATCTTCCCCTTTTTTGTCTTGTTCAATCATCAAAAGCACTCGTCCAGAACAGGAAGAAGTTGTGTAATAATTATCTTTTTTATTTATTTTATTGCATAAACTAATTATCTGCTTATCCCATTTCCCTATTGAAGATTTGTCAATTTTAGCTAAGACATCTTGTTTTCGTTGAAGAAAGCTATCAATCATACCATATTTTAAATTTTTTAATTAATAAATCTTTTATCGCCTCTTTTTATGCATAATTGTAATCAGCACTAGCAGTATTTTAAAAGGAAAGTCAAGCGAACGAAACCGATAAGGTGTCGTCGCAGTTGAACCAAGTGTTGGATTTTATCATTAACTTATTTCCCTTTGGGGGGGCGAGAGTTTACACGAGCATAATTTCTCTCATGTGAGTGTGGGCTCGAGTTGGGCGGGATTTACGATTTTTCCAAAATCTCTGCATCAATTCCTTCTTTCTTGCATAAACTTACAAATTCATTCGCATCATCTAATGTCCCTATTGTGCTTCCGTAGTGCATAGGTATAGCAAGAAATGGTTTGATTAATTTTGCTGCTTCTGATGCTTCTTCTGCATTCATGGTAAATCTTCCCCCAATAGGAAGTAGAGCGATAAATTTTTTGTCTGGTTGTTTATGCCCTGTTAATTTCTGCATTTCAGGAATTAAATCAGTATCCCCAGCATGATAAATAAAAACATCATTTATTTTAATTAAATATCCAACCCAACCTTCTTCTTTTGGATGAGCAGGATTGTCTAAATTATAAGCAGGAAGAGTTGAAATTTTAATATCTCCAAAAGTTAATTCTTGGTTTGGTTCTACAATTTGAATATCAATAGGAGTTGCAAATCGTGTTATTTTACTTTGCGAATCAGCAGTAAGAATTATTTTAGTTCTATCCTTGATAATATTCTTTATATCAGCAATACTGCAATGATCATAGTGGCTGTGAGTTATAAGGATAAAATCCGCTTTTTCAGAATTTTCTTTTATGTTGTAAGGGTCAATGTAAATAACTTTATGATTCTTAATTAAAAAGCCAGAATGTCCAAGCCATTTAATTTCAATATCTCCTATATTCATACCATTAAAAGCAAAAAATCTATTTAAAAGCTTTCGGTAGTTTACTTTTTCCGTCTTTTCTTGAATATCTTAAAGCAAACAAGTCCGCCGATTACCAATACTAAACTTCCTATAGAAATAATTGTCTTTGTTGTATTCCCAAACATTTCCTTAAGGACAAAGTTCTTTCCAGTATCAACTGGTCCGCTAATAGCACTTCCTACAATTGTGAATATACGGCATTTCTTGCAAACACCTCCGCAATCTACTCTTGTTTCATCTTGATTCTTTAATCCATCAGAACAAGTTTCTACAATAGGAACAACACAAGCTTGAGAAGTTGTTGGACTTCCTTCTTGAGTTCCACAATTATTAACATCTGCACATACTCTTGCCTGACTTTCACTTACACATTCTTGCCAATCACCACATTGCCAGTTAGGAGTACATGTTGGTACTTGTGGCGTTTCTGTTACTGCAGCGGTTACTGCAGGACTTATTAATGTAGTTGTGGGAATATTAGCAGTAGTAGTTTCATCTTCTTCAACTACTTCGCATGTTCCAGAATTGCATGTATATCCCGAATCACATTGACTATCGGTAGAACATTCATCTACATTACATACGTTATCATACCAGAAACCAGTTGCAGTTGTACAATTTGTTTCATCTAAACATAAAGATAAGTGAGTTGTATCACAAACTTCAACTACTTGTGCTTGAGCATTACATAAAGAATTATACCAGAAACCAGTTGCAGTTGTACAAGTTGCTTCATCCAAACATAAAGATAAGTGAGTTGTATCACAAACTGAAGGTATAGTACAAGATTGAGTTTCGGTTATTGGAGAAATACAATTTGTTGAATTAACTCCGACACATTCTCTTGTTTGATTACTATCCGTGCAAGTTCCCCATTCTCCACAGGTCCATCCACCATCGCAAGTAACTCCATCAGGATTAACAACATAACCAGTAAAATTAAAATTAGATTGTAAAGCAATAGCTCCAATAGCAACTACTAATAATAGAACTAATACAAACTCTTGAACAAACCTCTGATTTTTCATTTCAACCTCTTTAGTATAATAAGTATAAATAAAAGAGATTTAAAAAGTTATCTGTCCAAAATAAATTACTTCAAAATATTCTCTTTAAACTTCTCCAAATCTTTTTTCAAGAATCTTGCAGCAGCTGCAGGAACATGTCCTCCACCATTAGCATTTTCCAATTCCCTAATGCCTTTTTTCATCAATAAGTTCATATTTTCTCTTCCGTTGTTATTTCTTGAAGTCACTTTAATAAAATCTGGTTCATCGTTTATATCTGAAACAAATACGAATGTTTTATCTGGCTCTTTAACAGAAAGAAAAGTTGCAATAGTTGAAGTAACACTATATTTTGGATTTCCATAATAAAAGTAAAGATTTTTTTCTGGATAAAATTCTGCTTCTTTTTTGAATTTTTCAACCCCTTCCTTAATTTCAGCTTCTATTATCTCATGGTATTTGCTTAATCTTTTTAATTTGTTATTAAAAATTAAATTGAAAACTTTTTTCTTTTTTCTTTTAAGATATATTAAAGCAGAAGAAAGCTTTTTTGAAATTTCTCCTGGTTCAGAGTTGTAAATTTCTTCTAAGGTTACATTTGGATAATGTTTCTTAATAAATTCAAAGTTGGATTTATCCTTGAAAGAAAACTCAGAAACCATTGTAGCACAAACAAGCCATTCCCATTTCTTTAAATCAAATTTTTCTTTTGTCATTTCAAAAATAGCAAAAGTGGTGCAATCTTCTGATTTTGTTTTAATTATATTCTTACCTTGGAGGTCAGAAGGATGATGGTCTATTAGGAAAATATCATATTTTTTCTTTAACATGAAAAATCCTTCATAATCTGAATCCACATTTATATCAAAAATGAAAACTTTATTTATTCT
>JBBSXF010000096.1:0-2920 GCA_038045905.1 Nanobdellota archaeon | reverse complement strand
TCCTACCAGATTTTGGTGGTTTAGGGGTGTTACCTATGTATCTCATCTTCTTCAATAGCTCCTCTGTGGATAACTCATAAATTAAAACACCTCTTTTTTGAGGTGTCATAATTTTGTGCGCCCAGCAGGACTCGAACCTGCAACCAATTGCTTAAAAGGCAACTGCTCTACCATTGAGCTATGGGCGCATATTCTTATTTCCGATTTATTATAATCCTTCTTTTTTTAATTCTTCTAATAATTCTTTTTGTTTTCTTGATAATTTCTTTGGAGTTTTTACTTTTAATTCAACATATAAGTTTCCTTTTCCGTATCCTCCAAAGTGTGGAATCCCCTTCCCAGAAATTTTAAAAACCTTTCCTGATTCAGTTCCTGCTGGTATATTTAATAATATCTTTGTATTTTCTAATGTTAAAACCTCAATTTCATCTCCTATTGCCGCTTGTGGAAAACCAATATAAAGCATAGTATACAAATCATCTCCTCTTCTTTCAAAAATATGATGTTTTTTCACAAATATTCTTACATAAAGGTTTCCTGTTTTACCTCCCTTTTTACCCGCCTCCCCTTTTCCTTCAATTTTAATTACTTGATTTGCGTCAATGCCTGCGGGTATTAAAACATCAATTATTTCTTCACCCTTTGTTCTGCCTTGTCCTTTGCATACATTACAAGCTTTTTCTGGACTTGTTCCTTCACCCTGACAAGAAGGACAAACAGTAACTGTTGTGTAAGACCCTAAAAAAGTTTTTTTAACTTGTTGAACTTGGCCAGTGCCCCTGCAAGAAAAACACTCTTTAATTTTAGTTCCCGGTTCAGCTCCATTACCGTGACATCTGTGGCAAGTAACTGTTTTTGCTAAATTTATTTTTTCAACAGTTTCTTTTAAAGTTTGTTCCAATGATATTTCTATGTCTACTTGAATATCCCTACCTTTTTTATGGTCTTTTTTTACTGTCTGTTTCCCCCCAAAACCGAGAAAATCTTCAAATACACTACTCAAATCTCCAAGATCAAAATCTTGGCTTTGATTTTGATTACCCCAAGCCCAATTGAAATCAAAACCTTGTCCCTGATTTTCATTCGGTGTTCCTCCTTCAAATACTCTGCCAAATTGATCATACTGACTTCTTTTTTCTGTATTTGAAAGCACTTGATAAGCTTCATTAAGCTCCTTAAATTTTTTTTCATCTCCACCTTTGTCTGGATGATATTTATGAGCCAATTTATGAAAGGCTTTTTTTATTTCATCTTGCGAGGCGCCCTTAGGAACCCCCAAGACTTCATAATAGTTCATAATCTTATTTTAAGTTTAAGCGAAGTAGCGAATTTTTAAAAGTAATTTTCGCAGGCGATTAAGCATGGTTTTTGCGAAGCAAAATTAGTCGCCGAGAATATAGATAGCAAAATTTCGCTGGAAATTTTGACTATCGGTACTTTTGAAAATTTGCTATGAAGCATTACTTCTCGGTATATTTTCCTTCTTCTGCGTTGTCGTTGTTTTCTTTTGTTTCGTTACTTCCCTTGTTAGTACCTTCGGCTTTCGGTGCTTCTTTATGAAGTTCAGCACCAACTTTTTGTATTGTTTCTGACAGGGTCTGTGTATTGCTTTTAATTTCTTCTATGTTATCACTTTCTTTTGCTTTTTTCAATGTTTCTATTTTCTCCTCAACATCTTTTTTCATTTCAGGATTTACTTTTTCTCCACCATCTTTCAATGTTTTTTCCGAAGTATAAATTAAAGCATCAGCAATATTTCTGGCTTCAATCAATTCTTGTTTCTTTTTGTCTTCTTCTGCGTGTAATTCTGCATCCTTTCTCATTTTTTCAACTTCTTCTTTTGAAATACCAGCCGAACCTTCAATTTTAATTGATTGGGATTTTCCAGAAGCTTTGTCTTTTGCCGACACATTCAAAATTCCGTTTGCGTCA
This sequence comes from Nanobdellota archaeon, assembly GCA_038045905.1. Taxonomy (GTDB): domain Archaea; phylum Nanobdellota; class Nanobdellia; order Pacearchaeales; family GW2011-AR1; genus RBG-13-33-26. The sequence continues at coordinate 988 of JBBSXF010000096.1, read as the reverse complement.
ATATCAAAAGAAACTTCAATTTGTGGTACGCCACGAGGGGCGGTTGTAATTCCGCTCAACATAAAATTACCCAAAGTTTTATTATCTTGTGCCATTGGGCGTTCGCCTTGTAACACATGTATGCCAACTTCTGTTTGGCCGTCTGCCGCTGTAGAAAATGTTTGCGTTTTTGCGGTTGGCACAGTTGTATTTTTTGAAATTAAAACTGTGCTTACTCCGCCCAAAGTTTCAATGCCAAGCGACAAAGGAGTAACATCTAAAAGCAATACATCTCTTACATTGCCTTGCATTATTCCTCCCTGAACCGCTGCTCCGATTGCCACAACTTCGTCTGGATTCACTTCTTTATTCGGCTCTTTGCCAAAAAGTTTTTTAACCTCTTCTTGTATTTTTGGCATTCTAGTTTGCCCGCCAACCATCACAATTTCATTTATGTCTTTTGGTTCAAGTCCGGCTTCTTTTAATGTTTGCTTAACCAAATCAATTGATTGAGAAATGTAATCTCCAACCATGTTTTCAAGTTGCGCGCGAGTTAGTTTGTAAAGCAAATGTTTTGGGCCAGAAGCGTCTGAAGTGATAAATGGCAAATTTATTTCTGTTTCCATACTTGAAGATAATTCTATTTTTGCTTTTTCAGAAGTTTCTTTTATTCTTTGTAGCGCTAAATTATCTTTTGATAAATCAACTCCATTATCTTTTTTAAATTCTTTTACTATCCAGTCCATTAGTCTTTGGTCAAAATCATCACCTCCAAGATGCGTGTCTCCTCCGGTTGCTTTTACTTCCACAGTGTCGGCTCCCACATCTAAAATAGAAATATCAAAAGTGCCTCCGCCAAAATCATAAACAACTATTTTTTCATCTTTCTTTTTTGTCAAACCATAAGCTAATGCCGCCGCAGTCGGTTCGTTAATTACTCTTTTTACATCAAATCCGGCAATTTCTCCAGCAATTTTTGTCGCCTTTCTTTGCGAGTCGTCAAAATAAG
>JBBSXF010000095.1:0-13479 GCA_038045905.1 Nanobdellota archaeon | reverse complement strand
AAATTTTAAACATAGAATTAAATGCTAAAGATTTTCCTTATTGGAAAGTTTATGGAATTTCTATTCATAAAAAAGAGTTAATAAAAAAATTAATAAGTTTTGGACTACCTACTGGTAAAAAGGTAGACATAGCGGAGATTCCAAGATGGATTATGAAGTCAAATAAGAAAGTTATTAGTGCATTTATTGGAGGATTATTTGATACAGATGGATGCATCTTTTTTTCAAGAGATTATACAAAATATGCAACAGAATTCACTTCAAAATATCATTCTAAAGTAAGAATAAGAATTTCAAGTATTTCGAAAAGACTTATGACCCAAACTGAAAAAATTGTAAATAAGATAGGAATACATTGTATTAAAAGAGAATTAAAGAGGGGCTGGGCTAATAATAGAAATAATCATAATGTGTATATCTTAGAGATAAATAGAATAGAAGATATTAAAGAATTCTTTGATGGAAGAATTTCAAAAAATCCGAAACATGTTACCAAGTACAAAATATGGAAAAGATTTGGTTTTTATCCTCCTAAACTTACCGTTGAACAAAGAAAGCAAATCCTTAAAAATGAGTTAGACCCCAATATATTCTATAAGCAGGAGTAGCGAAGTGGTCAAACGCGCGAGACTCAAAATCTCGTCTCTCAGTGGGTTCAGAGGTTCGAATCCTCTCTCCTGCATGTCGTATAAAAACTTTTATAAACCCCTTTTATCTTCAACTTTTATCTGCGAGCGAAAGCGAAGAGTAGAGAAAATTATTCTCTATTTATTACAGATATTCAATAAAAATGAAGTCAAAAACAAAAATAGACGAGCAATTAGGAAAGAAAACAAATCCAGAATTAGTTGCAACAATACTTGAGGCGAAGAAAAAGAAAAACTGGCTTGAAGTTGCTGGACTTATTTCTAGTCCAAGAGCAAACATGACAATGATTAGCATTGATAGATTAGATAAAGAAACAAAAGACGGAGAAACAATACTTATTGCTGGAAAAGTTTTATCTCAAGGAGAACTAAACAAAAAGATTAAAGTAGTTGCATTAGGTTTTTCTAAAATGGCAAGGGAAAAAATATTGAAAGCAAAGGGAGAAACTTTAAGCATTCTAGAAGAAATTAAAAAGAATCCTGAAGCAAAAGGAGTTAGAATAATAAAATGAACAAACAGGAAATTTGCTCAAAACACAAAACAGGAGGTTTTGCGTAATGAAAATACTAGAAGGAAAAGACGCTATCTTAGGAAGAATTGCTAGCTATGCTGCGAAAGAAGCACTTCAAGGAGAAGAAATTGCAATTGTAAACTGCGAAGAAATTATAATTACTGGAAATAAGAAAAACATAGAAGAATACTTGGAATCAAAAAGAAAAAGAGTTGGAAGCACGCAAAAAGGTCCAAAAGTTTCAAGAACAAATGAGAAAATAGTTAAGAGAGCAATTAGGGGAATGTTGCCTAATTATAGAACAGGAAGAGGAAATGTTGCATTAAAGAAAATAAAATGTTATGTTGGAGTTCCAAAAGAATTTGAATCGAGCAAGAAATTAATTGTTGGAGAAAAATCTGATTTCCAAAGCAAAAATAAAATGGTAAGAATAAAGGAAGTTTCTAAAAAATGATAAATAAAATAATAAGTTCAGGAAAAAGAAAAAGAGCAGTAGCAAGAGCTGTTTTTGAAGAAGGAACCGGAAATGTTTCAATAAATAAAAAAGGTTACAAGTTATTGCATTTCTTTGACAAATTAAAAATAGAAGAGCCTTTAAGAATTGCAGAAAAAGTTTTAGGAAAATTGAATTTTAATGTTGCTATAAATGTAAAAGGTGGCGGAGAAAAGGGGCAGATAGAAGCTTCACGTGTTGCATTATCTAAAGGAATTGTTGCATTCTCAAAATCTGATGAGTTAGAAAAAGCATATCTTGAATACGACAGAAACTTGCTAGTTGCAGACGTCAGAAGAAAAGAAACAAGAAAACCTGGAGCAGGAAAAGCAAGAAGTAGAAGACAAAAGAGTTATAGATAAGAGCATATTTCTAATATAAAAAAGATTTTAAGGGGAGAATTTCTTGTATTACTATGTTATCCAAAGAAGAAGCAAAGGAAAAATTGAAACAACTTATCCAAGAATTTAGTGAGGGCGAAAAATATTGGGATTCTAAACCAGAAGAAGATATTAAACATCAGTTTATAGAACCATTATTTGAAGATATTTTAGGCTGGGGAAGGAAAGACATCTCTAAAGAACAAAGAGTTTTGAAAGGTAGAGCAGATTATATCTTAAAAAATGGAAATCAAGAAGTTTTAGTTGTTGAAGCTAAAAAGACAAATGTTTTATTGAAAGATGAAGAAGGGAGACAAGCTGTTTCTTATGCTTATCATAGGAAAATTAAATTTTCTGTTTTAACTAATTTTAAGTATCTTTATGTTTATCATGCTCTTTCAAATATAAAAAATATAGGAAAGAATTTGCTTAAAGTAAATAATGAATATTTTAGATTAGACTTTAAGGATTTTTTAGATAAGTTTGATGTTCTTTGGCTTTTATCCAAAGAAAGTTTTGAAAAGGGAGAAATAAATAAACTCTTATCTGCAAAAGATGAAAAATTAAATAAGCCAATTGATGTAACCATACTGAATGACTTATTGAATATAAGAAGTTGGCTTTCTAAAGATTTGAAATCAAAAAAGAATTATCTTACACAAGAAGTTATTGATGAGGTTGTTCAAATTATGATTGACCGGTTGATTTTTATTAGGAGTGTTGAAGATAGAGGATTAGAACCAATGAATTATCTTAGAAGTTTAGAAAGTGATGTTAGAGAGCAAAGGACTAAACTGCAATTGTTCCATTATATACTTGAAAAATTTGAAGAATTTAATCAAAAATATGATTCCAGGCTATTTGAAAAAGGGCTTTTAGAAAAAGAGGGAGCTTTTTCAGAGGATAGTTTAAGAAAAGTTATCTTAGCTTTATATTTTGGAAGCGAGAATAATCAGGAAAGATATATGTTTGACCAAATTCCAGGAGATTTATTTGGAAGCATTTATGAGCAATATCTGGGAACTATCTTAGCAGGAACAGAAAAGAGAGTAACGCTTGATTCTTCTTCTGGAAAGAGAAAGAAGATGGGAATTTATTACACCCCCTCTTATATTGTAGATTATATTGTTAAAAATACTGTTCATGAATATATTAAAGATAAAACAATTGATGAAATTTTGAATGTAAAAATTTTAGACCCTGCTTGTGGTTCTGGAAGTTTTATTACAAGAGCATTTACAGAAGTTTGCAACACAATTAAAGAAAAATTAAATGAAGGAAAAGAGGGTAGCAAGATTTTATTCAAGAAATCAAAGGATAAGATTGAAGAATTAAGCTTAGGACAAAAAATAGAGGTTTTGAAGAGTTGCATTTATGGAGTTGATTTAGATGAGAAGGCAGTTGAAATTGCAAGATTAAATCTTCTTCTTAAACTTCTTGACGGAGAAACTCAAGAATCAAGAAAACTGCTTCTCCCTCATCTTGAAAATAATATAAAATGTGGAAATTCCCTTATAGACGACACGAAAGTTTCTGATAGGGCATTCAAATGGGAAGTTGAATTCAAGGAAGTTATGAATTCTGGAGGATTTGATGTTGTCGTTGGGAATCCGCCGTATGGTGCAGAGTTACTAGAAAAAGATAGGGAATTATTAGAAAAGAAATTTAAGTTGGGAAATACAGATACTGCTTGTTTATTTATGGCTCTTGCAGTTAATCTACTAAAATCTAAAGGAACTAATGGGTTTATTATTCCTAAACCATTTGTTTATTCTTCAACTTGGAAAGAAATAAGAGAAAAACTATTAGCGGGTTTAACAGAAATTGTTGATGTAGGCAAAGTTTGGAAAGAAGTAAAACTTGAACAAGTTATTTATTTTTATAATAAAGACAAAAATGAAAGATTTTATGATTCTTGTGTAAGAAGCAATCAAGAGATTAAACAAATTGGAAAGATAAATAAAGAAACTTTCAAAGAGTTTGGATTTTTATTAAATGGTATCTCTGAAAAAGAATTAAATATCGGCAGAAAGATAAAAAATGCAGGAGTTTCATTGAATGAGTTAGTCATTAATCAAAGGGGTGCAATATATCAAAAAGAGATTACAGAAGAAAAATCAGATTTGAAAGTTTTAGGAGGTATGCAAATTGGGAGATATGTACTTTCTCCAGAACTCAAAGGGTATATTTCTAAAAAAATTATTAAAGATGAAAAAGCAAATATTAAACAGAATTCAATTTTGGTTCAAAGACTAGTTGCACATATTGAACACCCTATTGACCACATAAAGATAACTGCTTCTTTAGTTAGAGATTTAAAAATTAATGATTATATAATTGTAGATACAATTAATCAATTACAAAATAAAAGTAAATTTTCTTCAGAGTTGTTAATTGCAATAATTAACTCCAAGCTAACTAACTGGTATGCGTATAGATTTATTTTTGGAAAAGCAATAAGGACAATGCAATTTGATAACCCTGTTACTAAAAGGATAACTATTCCAAAAGTTTCCTCCCCCAAAGAAAAAAAGCTGATTGAACTTGTTAATCAAATGCTTGAACTTCAGCGAAAATATCATAATGAAAAAGTAGTTGGAAATGAAAAAGAAAGATTGAAGCAGCAGATTGACAATGTAGATTATGAAATTGACCAAGAGATTTACAAATTATATGAACTAACTCCTGAAGAGATCAAGATTGTTGAAGAGAGGGAGAAATGATTAAAAAAAGAACTAAAATTCCTCAAAAAACTACGGATGTAATTATGGTCTTATGCAAGCGTAAGTGTTGCTGGTGTGAAACTCAGGAAGTCACAGAGATACATCATATAGACCAGAACCCTTCAAATAATGAACAGGACAATCTTTTTCCTTGTTGCTCGATATGTCAAAAAAGATTTCATAATTCAACAAACTTTGTAAGAAAGATAACCGAAAATGAATTAAAGATGAGAAGAAATAATTTTTATTATAAACAATCCCCTTATATCATAGAAAAAATAGAGGGAGTAGGAGAATTCAGACCTTCAAAAATTAAAATTGAATTAATAAAAGAAAATGTATAATCCAGAAAAAATTAAAAAATTTCATGAATATACTTTAGAGGATTATAACCGAAGTTTAATTATTGAAGATATTGTTCGAGTAAATTTGGTTGAAAAAACCGATGAAAAATTTATTCAAATAGGAATAAGACCTTTATTAGGGGATGAAATATTTACTTCTGAATCTTTTGATCCAAGACTTCCAAGTATTGGGATGATGGTATCTAATGGAGAAGTAGATTATTTAATAAAAACAATTATAGATAAAGCAGACAAAAAAGAAATAGAAAAGATAGAGTTTAAAGAAGATATTAAAGAATTCCCAAAATATATTTATCAATTTGATGATTCGGTTATACTTCTTTCAACTAAATTTTTCGTAGAAGTATTTACTAAATTAATGAATAGGATTGACTATGAGGAAAAGCACCCCCGATTAGATAAGAGGTACAAAATAATCCCCATTTCGGAAAAAATATTAGGAAACAAAATAATTATCATAGACAAAAATGCAATTCTGTGGGATAAAGAAATTTTTGAAGATAAAATAACTGGAAGCAAAGAGAAAATAGATATAACTATTAAACCTGCTTCTATCGGAAAAGTGGATATTACAATAAGGAGCGTGAATAAAATAAAAGATATTGATTCTGATTTAATTAAAGTTTTAGAAATTGTTGAGGAAAGTCTAAAATAATAGCAGCGAGGGAGATAGAAGATAATTTTATAAAGAATTAAAGATGTATATAAAGAGGTAATAAAATGGAGTTAGTTTCATTAAAAAATGTGTCTTTAAATTCAAAACTGCTTCTTTTAAAAGAATTGGGTTATGGCTTTGATGGTGAATTTGTCTTGAATGGAGAAGGCAAGAAAGTAATAGACAGGTATTTAGATGTTCCAATTAAGATAAATAATATGGTTATACTTCCAGGTAGCACAATTCTATTAGATGATAACGAAGCGAGCATTGCCTCCTATTTAGAGGAATTTGGAGATGTCTTTGAATAATTCTGAAGAAAAGATTATTGAAAATAGTGTCAAAGGTGCCGTAAAGGGGTTATTAGAATTTAGCAAAGATCAAATAGATTCAATAATAAAGAGAATTAGAGATAAAAAATTTGCTTTTATTGGGGATGAAAAAACTATAGAAACTGCTAGGGAACAATATCAATCTGGAGAGTCAAAATTTTACCATACGTATATCCATAATAAAGAATTTCTTTTCCTAATCGGTATGGGACTAACATTAAGAAAGGTTGAATCCAATGATGAAAAAAGACAGAATCTTAGAGCAAAGATTTTGTACAAACATAAAGTTAGGGGATTACATATAGCTGAATTTGTTCAGAATGGAATCTTGAATAGATATATAGGTATTTTATTGGAAATTGTAAATTCGATCGTTGAATTAGAAAAACAGATAGAAGAGGTTTTAAGAAATATTGAAAAACATTCTTTATTTATTCAACATGATGATACTCTTGGGACGGTAATAAGAAAAGCTCTGACTATCACTGATGCCCATAACCCCAATATTTTTGTAATCTCTGGGGAGGGGGTATGTGTTTTGTTAATAAAAGAAAATGTCTTGAAAATTTCTGATTCATTAAAGGATTATTCTCTTAAAAGAATAAGCACGGCAAAGAGAGAATGTTTATTTTTCAGAAAAAAGTGACTATCTCCACTCTAATCTCATTCTCCAAATAAGGAAGATTATAAATCCAATAATAAAAAGAACCAATAGAATTATTCCGATAATTATTAGATTAAGAATTACTAAGAGAGAAACTATAACAAAAATAGGAATTGCAATTAATGCAAATAAAATCTTGCTCCAAAATGAAGGAAAGATTCTTACTTTGAAATGTTTATTGTGTGATTTCACCTTAATTTTTTAAGAAGATTACTAATTTATATATTGCAAATAAGCAAATTGGTATTGGTGCAACCACCATATATAAGAATTCTGCAAGAAAATTTAAATTATTGAATAATCCTTTGTCTTTTATTGAAACTAAGACTAATATCAACAACCCTGTCCAGATTATTGTTAGTATACTAATTAGAATTATTCCAAAGATTATTAATCCTCTTTGAATTTTTGATAATTTTTTTGGAAATTCTACTAATTGTTCTTTCATTTTATTCCCCTCTTCTCCAACTTATTCAGAACATGATTGAACAAAGTTGATGAAACAATTGGCTTATGCGTGCCTTCGTGAATTTGGTTATTGAATTTTATTTTTCCGAGGTATGTAAAGTTTTTTAGAATTTTCTTTAGTCCATTAACAGAAAGATTATGCTTTTCTGAAAGCTGACGCAAACTTATATGATTATTTAAAAATTCTTCAAAGATTTCTTCTATTTCTCTATAATTTTGTGCTGGAACTAATTTTCCATTTTCTACTTTGTATCCAAATGGAACTCTTGACATAAGGTTTCCTTGACTTGCTTTTTTTATCATTCCTTCTTTTTGATTTATTTTTACAGATTTCAATTTTTCAATTTCTTTTTTTAATTCTTCATTCTCTTTTTTTAGATTTTCAAGTTCGGTTGTCATGTTTTATTTTGCAAATCCTCCAAAAAAGTGTTAACTTGAAAATTATTTCTTAAAATTATTGGATGTAAGCCGTTTTTTTGCATAAATTCACGAAGTGGATTAAAACTGGAAGAATATTTATTAAATTTAAATCCTAAAGAATATTTAATTAAATTAAATTGATCTAAAAATTTCTCTTCAAGACTTTTGTCTTTCCTTCTTTGGAAATATCTTCTAAAAATTCTAAATACTCTTTTGTAACTAGGGGTTAATAACCAAATGATTGTATCTGCTTTAAGCATAGCGTGTCTTTCCCAATTAGTACCTCTTCCATCAAAAATCCATTTTTTCTTTTCTCTAAGAATTTTATCAACTTTTTTCTTTCTTTGTTCGGGGGTTCTTGCTTTTGTAAACTTTTTAATGAAACGGATATCATCCATATCATAAGTAAGGATTTTTAAAATTTTAGAAAGTTTTTTTGCTAAAAATGTTTTTCCACTCCCAGTTATTCCAAGTATGTAGATTCTTTCCATCTTTTTTGTCATCTTAACTTAAAGAAAAATAAATATTTAAAGGTGAGTCTGCAACAAAGAAAGAAGTAAGTCTTTTGGTGTGAAACCAAGTAAGCTTGAATTTTTCCTGAACAATTCATATTCCCGTTCAGTTAATCCTTCTGTTCTTGACAGCTCTTTTATTAAAGAAATATATGCTTCTTTATCTGAATCTTCTATTTTATGTGTGTTAGATACCAAATCAGAAAACTTAGATGCTAAACTTGAAAATCTTTGCAATGTTTCTCCAGAAGGTTTGAGATTGGTGTAGGGAACAATTAACATTCTCTCACTTTCTGAACCTAAATAATCTTGAATTACTCCTCTTTCTAACATCGATGGATCAAACCCAATTTGAACCAATTGGGGATGGACTTCAGGAACGTTATCCAAATCGAATCCACAGGTAATTAAAGATGGGTTTTTACAAAAAATTGGATCTCCAAGGTATTCTGTTGGAACAAATCTTCGATAAACCCCAATTAATGTGGGAGAAATAATTAGAGAATGTTGCGGACTTTCAGAGAGGTAATATCTTTTAGCAGTCTCTAAGTCTAAAGTTAGTTTTGAGTTTTTAAAGGCGGGATTTAATTCACCCATCTTAATTACATTTAACCCCCCCAATAGCATACTGATGAATCATGGTTTTTGTATCTCTTAAGCTTTCTAAACCCCTAACTGCACTTTCTCGTAAAAAATCTTGATCTAAGGTTACTGGCATGCACAATTAGATAAAAAGCTATTTTTAAAGATTGTTATGCTATTTTCTTAGCTTAAAAAAGTATTTTTTTAAATCAATTTTGTTATTTATTATCTCAACTCCTTCTGATTTTAATAATTTTATCTTGTTTTTTAATCCAGAAGCAAAACCGCCAAGATTTCCATCTGCATTTATTACCCTATGACATGGTACTTGCGGAGCATATGGATTTTTGTTCATTGCTGTTCCAACTGCTCGATATGCTTTTGAGTTTAATGCTCGTGCAATTTCGCGATATGTTGTTACTTTCCCGCGTGGGACTTTCCTTAAAACCTTGTAGCAAGATTCGTAGAAAGGGGACATCATGTTAATTTCTCCTGAACTTTATCAAATAGTTCTTTTTCTACAATAGGTTCATGTTGTCCTTGAGTTTCTTTATTTGCAAATTTCACTTTTCCTAGGTAGGTTGTATTTTGAAGCAGTTTTTTTACTCCAGAGGTAGTAAGGTTGTTCTTTTTAGCTAATTGAGTGAGAGAAATATCGGATTTAAGGAACTCTTCAAAGATTTCTTTAATCTTTTGAGAATCTTCATTATTTGTAATTAATTGTTTATTCACTAATTTGTAACCTCTGGGGGCTTTTGTGACATGTCTGCCTTTTTTGAAGGCAGTATCCATTCCTATTTTTGTTTTTTTAGAGATTGAATAATCTGATTTCCTAAATGTTTCAAGAAGTTTGCTGTCTATTTTCTCTGAAAGATATTCTTTAAATTCTTTTTCAGAATCGGGGGCATGCTTATGACAAATTGTGCATAGTGTAGACAAGTTAGCAGATTCGTTTAGCCCATTAAACACCTTAGGATTAATATGATGGATTTCTAATTCTTTGCCACTTAAATCCTTAAACTCGCATTTTTGACAGGCAAAGCTGTCTCTTTCTAAAACTTCCTTAACTAATCTTAAAGGCAAACTAATTTTCATTTGGAATTATTAAATTTACTTTATTGAATAAAACCTCATCAATCAATGGGAGATGATTTGCTTTGTACACTTCTCCTTTATACTTTATTTTTCCTATGTAGATTGGATTTTTTATTATTTGGTATATGGTGGAAGAAGGAATATTAAATCTTTGGCATATCTCATTATGATTAACTCCTGCCCCCCACATCTCAAAGATTTCCTTTACTTTTTCTGCGTTTTCTGGGTGTTTGATTAATTTTTTGTTTTGATAAGCATAACCAAAAGGGGCTCGATAGAGGGCTTCTCCAAGGTTTATTTTTCTATCAAAAGATAGTTGCACTCTCTCTTTTACCATTCCCCTTTCTAACTGTGCAAAAACCCCAATTATTTGAAAAAAGGCTTCCCCCATAGCAGAAGTAGTATCTATCTGTTCGGTTACCGAAGTAAAATTGATATTCTTGGTTTTTAAGTCCTCTAAGATAGTTATTAAATCTTTGAGTTTCCTAGAAAATCTATCAATTTTATAAACTAAGATAATATCAAATTTTTTTTCTTGCGCATCTCTCAATAATAATTCTAAAGCGGGGCGATTTAAGGTTCCCGCAGAAAATCCGGCATCTTTGTAAACCTTAAAAATTTCCCATTCTCTTGCATCACAGAAGCTTTTGCATTTGTCTATTTGGGCTTCCACGCTTAAACCTTCTTTTGCTTGTTCTTCTGTTGAAACTCTTGAATAGATTGCAACTTTCGGTTTTAAAATTTTTTGTGTCATCTTATTTTTGGGCTATAAGTCCTTTTGAATCTGCCTTTAATTAACCTGAATGCATCTCTGCCATCTTTATGATTCATCGGAGTCCCAACAATCCAGCAACACTTTAAGTTTTTACCCGCTGGAAATTTCTTTTCAGAAATGATGCGGTTTAGGTAACATCTTTTTAGCCAACCAGGACCGTCCTTTTGGTATGAAAATAGAACCCTGTTGCACTTTGCACATTTAACTTTAATGACGCAGGTGTAGCCTCCTCGTTTTTTGAAATATCTATCTTTTTTTATCTTGACTGCTTTTTGTTTTTTTGCCATTTTTCCTCTTTTGTTTGTAAACTTAGGGTATTCTCTTCTTTGAAGGGTTCCCTTCTTGTTATGATATTATAACCTTATTGGAAATAAACTATATAAATATTGCGAAATTATAGGGAAAAATGGTTCCGATAGTATAGGTTGTACGAATGTTTATCGAGGAAAGATGATTTATGAGAGAATTGATGAAAAATTAGAAAAAATATTATAACTTTCTTGGTTTTAACAGGCGGTTTCTCCAAATGGGGGAACTCTTTTTGGGCTTTCATCCGTGCACTTAGGTAAGGTTTGTGAAACCGGAGAATAACGAGATTGTTGATAAACTTCACAATCTGTTTTTTTGATTGCACATTTATCTTGCTGTGAATACCCACAGACAATTTTATTATTTGAAACAACAATTTGATCAGGGGTATTATCTAAGGGATTTATCCTTTCACTGCAATTATATCTTCCATCAAGCAAATTAATTAACATATTTTTTGATTAGTTCTTTGATTTAAAAATTTATATGGGATTTATAGATATTTAATATGTTCACTAAGGTTTACTTAGTGCAATCTGCCTTGCATGTGCAGAAACCCAAACAGAACACGCCTCTTCGTGAAAAAATGGACTTTCTTTTAGAACTTCTTCACGGAGATATTCTTCTAGGGAGATGTCTCTTTCATTGGTTAAACATTTATTTCCTCCAACATATTGGCAGTATACTTTATTTTGAGAAACTGGTATTGCTATCCCATTTGTTTTTTTAGAAATTTTTGGACAGACATAAATTCCTTCTGCAATTGGTAACTCTTGATTTAGAGATTTTAATGATGATTCTAGCATTATTTTTTATAAAAAGGCTGAACTTTTTAAAGATAATTGTGATAAACTTATAAATTTGCGGACAAATTTTTCGGCATTAATTCTTTAGTAGCCTAGCGACTTTGTTCACTAAGGTAAGCTTCGTGAGGTTAACTTATTTTTATTCTCTAACATTTCTTATTATGGAGTTTAAACAGCTGTTTAGAGAGATTATCGACGGAGAAGGAAGAATCAAACAGGGGTTTAAACAGATGTTTAATTAAAATGTCGAGGGTGTTTAAGAAATAAACAGCTGTTTGTGGCTGTTTTAAACGGCTGTTTTGCTATTTTTTTGAACTTAAACAGCCTGTTTTTTTCATGTGCTGGAGTGCTGGAAAGAATTAATAATTTGAGGAAAGTTCGTCGAGACAATCAAAAGGTTTTTAAAGGTAGTTTTACAAGAGATATTATGTTTTGGTTGTTTACCGGGAAAAGAGAGATTGAAGGGATAAAAGATGAAACACAAAAAGGATTTGAATCAGTGAAACAGGATATAAATGCAGTTAGTGGGTGGATTAAACACCTTGATTCTGAAAAAAATTTACAAAAAAGAGAACTAGATGAGATTAAGGACACTTTAGCGTCTATTAAAAATGAAATCGATGGATTAAAAAATTTTGTTTCTGTTGCAAATGAATTAAAAACAAACAGGGTGTTTAAAACGGCTAAGCCTATTTACCATAAACAAACAGCTGTTTATGCTGTTCAAACGGCTGTTCAAACGGCTGTTCAAACACCGAATTTAAACCAATTTTCAGTAACTGAAAGAGCGATACTCTGGATTCTTTTAAATTCAGAAATAAAATTGAGTTATGATGATCTTGCAGCTATGTTAGGAAAAGAGAGATCAACAATAAGGGGACAAATTAATACCATAAGACAGAAAAGTGAGGGGTTGGTAGAAGAAGAAATAGAGAAAAATGGTAAAAAAAGAGTGTTTATCCCTGAAGAAATCAAGGAAAATCTGCTAAAAAAGACAAAAGTGAGAGTTAGAGGTAGCAAGAAATAGGGTAAAAGCATGAAAAAGATGAGGTTTTGGGGAAAAACGAGGAGTTTAGGAAGTGTAGAAAGGTTAAAAGTGAGGGTTAATTAATAAAAAATGAAAAAAGATGAATTAAATTTGAAAATGGAGGTGAAAAAGAGAGAATTGCAAGAGAGGGTACTTGCAAAAATGATAAAATAAACTAAAAAAGAGGGGATATTTTTAAAGTTAGTTTTGATGAGTCAATAGGGAGACAAAGTAAAGCAAAATAAAAAGAGATTCTAAGTCCAATAGGGATAGTTAGTTATTCGGTGAGCGAGAAAAGTGTAATTAGTATTTGCCTACAGAGATCTAAGTTGAAAAATTGTGGGTAAGGGGGCTATTTTTTTGAGTTTTTCGGAAATAGAGAGTTGAATTATCTTATTATTTACTCTAGTTTTCTCGACGGGAATGCCTTTTTTTATGAGTCTTCCAATATAATCCCTAATTGAGCTTTCTGTTAAATTTAACCGCTGAGAGAGTGTTCGATAATCTACATATCCGGTCTCTTCTGACAGTTGATAAATAGTTGAAAAAACTAGAAACTCTTGATCAGTAATCTTCTTAAATTTGTTTCTTACTTCTTTTTTAAGGTTGTCGAGGGAACTTAAGATGTTTATAGCCTCTCCAAAAGAAGAGTTTTCTATGTGCTGGTCTGTCTGTTGGTCTGTCTGTCTGTCTGCTGGAACCCCCCTATTTCCA
>JBBSXF010000094.1:0-9422 GCA_038045905.1 Nanobdellota archaeon | reverse complement strand
CATCCACGAACTAATTTTCGGTTTTGCCTAGGACATATGTCCCTTGGGTATACACGAAAATATTTTTTTATTAAAGAGTAGAATTTTTTAGGTATCTCTTTTTGTGAACAGTCAAATATCTCCTTATAAAATAATTAACAAAATGTTCTTCATCTTTTTGCAGTGCTTTATAATAAGATTTTCTTTTTTTATACTCTATAATAAGCATAGGATATTTCTCATGCCATAAGATAAAATTCATCAAAAGCCTTCCAATTCTGCCATTTCCATCTCCAAAAGGATGTATTTTTTCAAATTTATAATGTGCTCTTCCTGCCAATTCTACAGGATTCATTTTTCCATCTTCATTAAGAAATTCAATAAAATCTTTCATAAGGTTTTCAATATCTTGCCAATCCGGAGCAAGATGAGGACCAACTCTAACAAGGTAATCTCTGAATTTTCCAGCAATATCTGATTTTGTCTCCCCAAAAACTCCCTTGTGCCATTTGAACAATAATTCTTTTGTTATCTTTTCGTCTTTTTTTAGCATCTGCAAAAAAACTTTATTATGAAATTCGGTTTCCTTTACATCTCTTAAAGATTTGTTATTAGGAGAAAGATTATTTTTAATGATTTCTCTTGCATCGTCTAAAGTGATAGTAGAACCTTCTATAGCATTGGTATTATAAGTAAAAGCAATAGAAATTTCTTCAAGTTCTCTTTCTCTTGCACTTTCCGGAATTTTTTTCCATTCAGACTGAAAGTTTTTTTTGATTAACTCCAATTTTTTATTAATACCCTCTTGAACTTCTTTTTTAAATTGAAGAATAAGATTATCTATATCTTTCGGAACTTCTGTTCCAAGGTATTTTTCTTTTGTAATAACCCTGTCTCCTTTTCTTAATGAATGCTGAAGGTAAAAATATATTTTGCTTCCTTTTTTCTTAGTGATTATTCTCATAAATAATCTACCCTTACAAAGTATTTAAATGTTGCTTTTTTGAGTTAAATGTAAGGGTATATTTTCTAAAGGATTAGCAAAGCAAATTACTAATACCCAAAAAAAATAAAAATTTCTTTTCACATCAGCCTTGAGCACAAATTTAGTGGGAAGGTCAAGCGAACGAAACCGGAGGTGTCGTCGCTATTTCTGTTTTACTTTAACCATTTTCCAAAGCCATACGAACAGCAAAGTTGCAACATAACTGCTAACGAATGCAACCACGACTAACAGCAAAGAAGTAAGCAGGTTAAATGCATTCACAGTATACAAATTATCCAAAAAGTGCAATGGGAAAATCCAATTCAAATACATTTGTCCTAATCCCAATGCAACTGATAAAGCCCAAAAGACGTGCATAGCTGCAACAAATAATCCCACAACTAAAGCTGGCTTATTACATTTACATTTTTTAAACATTTTAATCACACCCCCTTTCAAACGTTTCTACGGTTGATTGTAAAGTTTTATCTTTACTTTCATCTCTTTTTAATCTAAATACTACAAGAGATTTGTCTTTTTATTCTTAACGATTTTCAATATATTTTACAACGCTCTAATTATCCCATAAAGCAATAAACCTAAATCAATAAAACCCAGAGTCCAAGAAATAATTCTAATGACTTTAAACCACTTTTTTTTCATAATAACTAAATGTTTCAAATATTTAAATATTTTCACTTTTCTTATCCGCCATGAGCAGTATCTCAAGGGGAAAATCATGTTCAGAAAACCGATTAAATTTATTAAATAAATTCCGAAAGGGAAAATGATTGTAAAGAAACCGTAGGTGTCGTTCAGTTGTCTCACTTCCCAATCACTTTTTTTCCCAACATATAAGGTTGAAGAACTTTAGGAACATTAATAGTCCCGTCTGCATTTTGATAATTTTCCATAATAGAAATCATTAATCTTGGAAGTGCAATTCCAGAACCATTTAGCGTATGAACTAACTTCAATCCGTCTTTTCCTTGATATCTTGTATTCATTCTTCTTGCTTGAAAATCAGTGCAATTTGAACATGAAGAAGTTTCCAACCATCTTTTTAATGCAGGACTCCAAACTTCTAAATCATAGGTTTTAGCAGAAGAAAAACCAGCATCTGCAGTAGCTAATAAAAGTCTTCTGAATGGAATTTCAAATTCTTTCAAAATATCTTCGGCATAAGAAGTCATTTCTTCCAGCAATTTCCAAGAGTCTTCTTGTTTGCAAAAATATACCATTTCAACTTTTTCAAATTCGTGCAATCTAAACAATCCTTCTTCTCCTGTTTTTCTTCCTACTTCTGTTCTATAGCACTGTGTGAACGCACAATATTTTTTAGGAAGGTCTTTCTCATTTAATATTTCATTTGAAAATATATTTGTAATAACTACTTCTGCAGTTGGAACTAAAATTAAATCATCATTTGTTTTGTACAATTGGTCTTCAAATTTAGGCAAATTGCCTGTGCCAAAAACAGAATTTCTATTAACTAATTGTGGGGGGTTAATTTCTGTAAATCCATTTTTAACATGGAAATCAAGCATATACTGAATTAATGCTCTTTGAAGTTTTGCCAATTCCCCTGTTAAAATATAAAAACCAGCTCCAGCAACTTTTGTTGCTCTCTTCATATCAATCATTCCCAATTTTTCTCCAAGTTCTAAATGGGATTTATATTTTCCTTCTTTAGGTATTTTTCCAAATTTGTGAATTTCTTTATTTTTTTCAGCATCTCCAACAGGATTATCTTTATGCTGAATATTTGGAAGCATAGAAATCAAAGTGTCTATCTTATGTTTTAACTCATTTTCTTTTACTTCATTTTTAGTTATTTTTTCTGCAATCTTTTTTGCGTCTTCTATAAGTTTTTTTGCCTTTTTTTCATCTTTTGCTTTTTTTGCCTGATTAACAGATTCTGAAATTTTATTCCTTTCACCTCTCAAAGAATCATCTTCTGCTTTAAGGACTCTCCACTTCTTATCCAACTCTACAATTTCATCAACAAGTTTTGGCTCATATTGCCTGTTTTTGCAATTAGCTTTTATTAAAGCTGGACTTTCCCTGATTAATTTTATATCTATCATACGAGAAAAAAGGACAAGTTGTATTTAAAGTTTCCGAATAACCGAACACGAATTAAGTTCGGAAAATTTATAAAGCAATTTTTAATAGGATTGTTATGACAAAGGTAAGAATAAAGCTTAATAGCACAGAAATAGAAAGTCTTAATGCTATTTGTGAATCTATCAAGGATATTGCTAAAAAATCAGGAATTGCTATTTCAGGTCCTGTTCCTTTGCCTACAAAAAGGCTCAAAATAACAACAAGAAAATCCCCTTGTGGAAATGGAACAGCAACATTTGACAGATTTGAAATGAGAATTCACAAAAGATTAATTGACTTGCCAGCAAATGAAAAAATACTTCACAACATTATGAAAATGTATATTCCTAAGAATGTAAATATCAAGATAGAAATGAAGGATTAAGATTAATTCTTAAAAATATATTTCTTAGTAACTATTTATTTATAAAGAAGGCATTTCATCTTAATCACAGTTAGAGAGAAAAAGATGGAAATAAAACTTGCTGGTTTTAATGTTGACAGAGATGCTATAGATGAAGTAAAAAATATTTTATCCAACGAACATCTTTCTGAAGAAGATAGATTAGCTGCTTTGTACATTGTATCCAATTTAACTCCTGAAACAATTGTAGCTTCTTATGCAAAAATTTCCCGTGACGCTCGCCCTATTGCTGAATTAAGAAAAGATGCAAGGAAAGATGTGGAAAGTGCAAGAAAATCAAACAAAGCAATTATATTTACAATGGGGCATAAATCTGTTGCAGAGCATGCCAGATTTAATTTTGATGTGGTAGGAGTTTCTAGAAGAGCCGTAGAGGCGATAGAACAAAACAGACTTGATTCTTATACAGAGAAATCACAAAGATATGTTACGATGGATGGAGATTTTGTAATTCCAAAAGAAATTCAAGGAACAAGTTTTGAACCCATATTCTTAGAATTAGTTGAAATGCAAGTTGGTTTCTATAAGAAAAATCTTGAAAAAATAACTGATTGGCATCATTCACAAAACTATTCTAAATTATATCCTATGGTGGGAGCAAAAGACGAAGAAAAACAGAAAGGAGTTAGAGAAGGATTGGGAAAAGAAGATGCAAGGTATTCTTTGGGGCTTTCAACTCAAGCCCAATTAGGAGAAACTATTTCAGCAAGGACACTTGAAACTCTTATAACCCGACTTAGAAGTTCAGACAATAAAGAGTTCAATGAAATTGGAGAAAAACTTTTCGCAGAAGTTGATGGAATTGCTCCCTCTGTAATTAAATACACTTCTCCAACAGATTATTTTGCAAAGACAAGGTCAGAATTAAATCGTTTTGTTTCTGAAATGATTGGTAAGTATTTTACACTCAAAGGAGAGGATAGAAGAAAAGTAAATTTATTTACTGGTTTAAAAAGAGATGATTCAATCCTTGCAGGATTAGTTTTTTCTTCAAGTAACTTACCTTATGATGTTTGCCTAGGATTAATAAAAGAGATGGAAGAAAAGGATAAAATTGCTTTGTTAAATCAAACCGTGAAATATCAAGAAAAGCATGACCCAATGTTAAGAGAATTTGAACTAGGAGATAGAGTAGCAGAAATGACAATGAGTTCTTCTGCATTTGCTCAAATTAAAAGACATAGGATGGATACAATAATTTCACAGCAATATAATCCTTCTTTGGGGTTTACTACTCCAGAATCTGTTTCAGCAACAGGACTTGATGCAAGTTTAATGGAGATTGTTGTAAACTCAATTCAATTATACAATCAAATGATTAGGGAAGGGATTCCAACCTCTGTTGCGGAATATGCTTTAACAAATGCAAACAGAAGACGTGTTTTATTTGATGCAAACAACAGACAAGCTGGTGCATTTTGTATGGAAAGAGAAAATCTTGCAGCACAATGGGATATAAGAACAATTGCAAATGATTATGACCAATTATTAAGGCATTCTTTAGACTCTCCCTTAACAACAAGATTCCTCTGTGGAAAGCATGAATTTGATGATATGAAGAAAGAATTATTGGATTTATAAAATGAAAAAATGTATTGATTTAGTTATTTCTGGTTGCGATTTTAGTGGTACAACAACTCAGCTTTCTGGGATCATGGATTTTCTTTTAAGTCAAGGATTTAAAATAAGAGATTTAAGAGGAACAGAAATTGATGCACTATTCCACTCTGAATCTATGATTGATTTTAATTGGAAGTATGTTAGTCTTTATGAATTTCTTCATGACGAAAGAGTTCATCCATTTATTATCTCGGAAGCAAAAAATATGTTAAATAGACTAACCTTGGAAAGAATTAAAATTTCCTCCATGGTTCATAATGAAATAACAGAATACATAGACCCAGATTCCGCGGATGTTTGGATTATGGAAGAGCCAACAAGAAGAGGAGCAGGTCAGACAGCTCGTGGATTTGAATTATACCGTTCTCAATTCGGAAGTGAAGTGAATCCTATTACTGCAGCTCTTGCACATCAAGCTTATCGTTCAGAAGAATTTTTTAGATTCAGAAAAGTTCTTAGAGAAAATAGAAAAATAATAATTAGAAGTAGAAGTGAAGAATCAGCTTGTTATCAAATAAGAGATGAACAAACTCTGCCCAATGGAATATTAAAAAATCAATATTTAGAATTGCCCGGACATCAAATTGCATTTGGAAATACCCCGACACATATTTTTCTAGCTGTTGGCCCAGATAATTGAACTATTTCAGATTATGCTGTATTAAAGGGGCAGCGTTGTGGAAATAGAGTATTAGACGACCACGAAAAAAATTTTGAACATCAAGTTATGGTTAACAAAAGATATGCAACTGATTGGATAGAAAATTTATACAAAGAAGGTTGCAAAATGCATAATGGAAAAGTCCCGGAGATAACAAGATTCGATATTTATCATTCAGAAGAACAAATAATTGAAGAAATGATTTCTAAATTAGAATCAATAATTTAATTACCTAACCCAAATCCATCCATTGCCCGCTCCAAGTCCTGCAGCGGTTCCCCATTGAGTTTGAGAACTATACCAATAAGCTCCATTATAATATCCTCCCTGAGAATTTTCTCCTCCGCCATTAATATTTCCACTCCAGCAATTAGTATACCACCAAGGAGTATTTGAATAATATGTTCCGCAATTTCCGCTATTAGAATCGTGGTCAGAATCAAAGGTAGTAAAAGGTTGATTATTATGCGACAGATACAATCCTGCGGTTTGTGAACCCGCTTTTTGTTGATAATTTGTCATTGAAATTTTATAATTATTTGAAGCATCAAATGTAAAACTAGAAATAAATTCCTGAGTGATTGCAGTCCCATAATCTGTTTTCCAAATATATCTTAACTGATCACCTGTAGCAATCATATTCCAATATTTTAATCCAATATAAACATTAAATTGTTCCAAATTATTTCCAAATGTCCCGGAAAATTTTGGAGCAGTATTTATTGCATCATTCCAAGTTATACTTGTCCCAGGCTTCCCTGTTCCAGTTCTTAAATTACTCCAGACTAAAGTCCATCCTCCTCCGTCAGTCGTCATGTCACAATAAACTTGGAAAGAAGATTCAGAGCCTAATCCATCAGGATCAATTGTATAAATTCCGTCTCCAGTTGATTGTCCCGCACCTAATACTCCAGAACATGAATTATAATAATCTGATTTTTTGGAATCAACCTTGCTTCCAATTTGATTTTGTCCGCCGGAGCTTATAACTGGTGCAATATCAACTTGTGCTACTGATGAAATTCCTGCCAAGTCAGACGGAATTAAAGTAAAAGTACTTGTTCCCAATTCTGACATTGTCGTCGGTTTTTTTACAACAACACTATTTTTCCCGTCAGAAACAATAAAATCAATTTCTCTCAAATCCCCTTGTCCACTTCCTCTGCTTATGGTTACAAAAAAATTCCCGTTTGAATCAGAATAAACCTTTTCAATTTTCAAATTTAAAAAAATAGTCCCAAATTGAAAATTAGCTTGGGATGTTTGTGATTTTAGAATATTTGAAACAACTCCCCAAACAATTCCTACAGCAACTAAAGATAATACGACAAGAATTAAAGTTACAACAATTGTTGACAATCCGAATTTATTCATCACTCTTTTCATTTAATAGATTAAGAAAAGACTTATTTAAATCTTAACTTTGGAATCCGGGACAGTATTCGAATGAACATCAAGCTGTCCTTTTTGCAAACAATCCCAGCATGTATGAACACTTCCGTCTTTTTCTCTTACAACTCCTGTTCCATGACACTTTGGACAATCTTGAGACATATAGATTAGAGATATTTGGCATTTTTAACCTTAATTATACTTCAGGATATAGCTGAATAATCACTTTCAATCAATATAAAAACATTTAAATAACTCTTTCATTAAATCTTTATTATGACTGAGAAAGATATAGGAAAAATAAAGAAAGGAGAATATCAAGGGGCGGTAACTGATATTGTTATTGGAATAAGGGAATACAATGGAAAAGTTGGAGTAGACATAAGAGAATTTACTACAAGCGATAAATATACAGGTCCTACAAAAAAAGGACTAAGAATTCCTGCAGAGCATTTTCAAAAATTTAAAGAAATGATTAATTCAATTTCTTCAGGAGACTTAGAATCATCAGGAACTTCTGAACCATCTGAAAAGAAAACAACTCAAAAGAAATTCAAACCAGAAGAAGAAATTGAAGATTATTGATTATAATTTTACTTCAATTTGATTAGAAAAAGCCGTTTCAAAATATTTTCTAATATTCATATGTCCAAATTTAAAAAACATCTGTGAATTTGCTCTTATAACATCTATTGATGCAATTCTTTGTGGAAATAAATTCTTTCCATTGGCCCAGTCAGTTTTATATTTCCATTTTAATCCAAGTTTAATAAATACAGAATTTCTTGGTCTTGACTGATGATTATATAGTTGATCAGAAGTAGGGTCAGCAATTACTACTCCTGGAATAGTCCCTTTAAAAACAAAAGGAAAAATAGTATAACCATGGTCCCAACGATTAGAATAAGCATAAGAAGCATTAGCATATTCATTTTTAATCGAAGACAAAGTCAAATTAACCGTTGCAACTTTACAACGACCATTCGGAAAATCAGAATCTCCAATATATTTCTTTCCTAAAATATAATGAAAATGAGACATTTGATAAATCCTGCTCATATGCCCTTCCAATTCATCAGTTGAATTAACCAACATAGAACAGGGAGTTTGAATCGAAGGATATTTATTAACTATTTTTAGTATATCCTCTCCCAAATTAAATAATTTTTTTCTTGCTTCAGAAGGATAATCCATAAAATAAGGAACAAATTGCTTAAAAAAATCATCATCTTTACAATCATTGGGGTCAAAATCAGAAAGATCAATTCCTCCATTATGTTCTATCATTTCTCTTTCTAAAGCTAAAGTGTCCAGACTAACTCCTCCTCTAAGTTCAGGTATTCTAGCTGTTTCTAATTTAAAAAATGGGGAACCCATATCTCCGTGAAAAATAGTTCTTTTAAAAACCTTTTCAAATTAGTTTCTACATCAAGCGTGACTCAAATTTAAAGGGAAAATCAAGCGAAAGAAACCGATAAGGTGTCTGCGCAACATTTAAAACATTTATTTCTATAATTTATTTATGAAGTTAAAAAAGAGTTGGATAACCCCCATAATCATAATAGCAATTGTTAGTCTCGCGTTTTTTGTAATAAGTAAAAACAAAAATGAAACCCCTGATGACATAGCAAAATGTATAGGGAAAAATTCTATTTTATACATTCAATTAGGATGTTCTGCTTGCAAAACACAAGAAAATTTATTCGGAGAAAGCTATCAATACTTAACAAAAGTAGACTGCTGGTTTGAAAGAGATAAATGTACAGAGATACAAAAAACACCGACTTGGATAATAAAAGGAGAAAAATATGAGGGAGTTCAATCAATTGAAAAATTAAAAGAACTCACTAATTGTTAAATGGTTTCAGAATTATTAGATTTTGGAAGAATAACAATGCTTGCGTTTGTAAATTCTGTTAATCCCTGCCAAATAGCAATGCTCATACTTGTACTTGTTACAATATTAACTCAAAGTCAAGACAAGAAAAGAAAAGTTTTATTCGCTGGACTTGCATTTACATTTGCTGTTTATATTGGATATTTATTCTACGGAATAGTCTTGGTTCAATTATTTCAAACTTTTACTGGATTTTTAAGAGAAGGAGCAATTTATGTAAGAGACACATTTGCAATTTTGTCTATGGTTATTGGAGGACTGCAAATTAAAGATTTTTTCTTTTACAAGAAAGGAAGTTATGCAACAGAAATGCCACATTGGATGCGTCCAAAAGCAAAAAGAAATATACAAAAAATAA
>JBBSXF010000093.1:2454-16942 GCA_038045905.1 Nanobdellota archaeon | reverse complement strand
TGGAACTTATAGAAGCTGTTGCCAAATCTTAGGTGATGATATTTTTACAGTATCCTAATATCACTACTGTAGAGTTTAAACAATTACAAAAACTTCCACTTCTTCTCTGCCCATAATGAAATTATTGCTCCGCCAAAAATAGCAAGTGTATGAAACATATGCATCCAAATAGTATAAAGATTAGGGAAAAGATAACTTAAGATTATGCTGAATAAAAATGCAGATACAATTCCAATTATCAATGATTTCAAAATGATTGATTTTAATTTCAAATTTAGGATAATCATACTAATTGCAAAAACTAGCAGAAATTTTGAACCGATATAGATAGAAGTAGTGGGGTCGGATAATATTGTAAATATCTGATGATAAAAATTAGATGAAATGTGATAGATTTGGTCAAATATCAAAGAAATAAACCCGGTCATTAAAGAGAGGATTATATTTTTTCCTAACGGTTTAATCTTCCTCTTTTTCATTAGAATATATTCTTTTATTTCTATTTAAATATTAGCTTCTTTGTTCTCTTTATATTTTAGTCTTCTACTCTTTGGAATAAAATTACTTATTTTCTCTGCTGAAATTTTTCCTGTTCCAAGAAAATCTTCCTTGAATTTCATTATAAAGAATCCTTTTTTGCCTGTTGTAAAATTTAATTCTTGTCCCATCATCCATTGTTCTGCCTGTTTGTCATCCAGTTCAAAAATATTCTTTGTAATTTGGTTTTTTAATAATTGAGTTCCTTCAATGCTTAATCTTATGTCCTTTGTTTTTTCATCAATCTTTGCAAAATACAATCCGACTCCTTCTAATCTTGAGAACTCATCTAGTTTGAAAATTTCTTTGTCAGAAATTTCCCCAGAAAATAGTATTATCCTTTCTTTTCCTAATTTTGCAATTCTCCATGGGATTTCTTTTATTCCAAATTGGTTATTTAATTGCTGAATAAATCTTTCTTTCTCATTTTTGTCTAAGAATTTTAATGGTATTGGCATTTTATTTTTTCTTTACTTTTTTAATTATAAATTTAATTAGAAGGAATAAAAAAGTTGAAACTGCATAAGAGATAAGAGCTATAACTCCAAATGCAAACATCATTACATTAATGATAAAAGTGTAATCATACATTATCTTAACTCTCACAAACCAATAAATATTCCAAATTAGGACGAGGATTCCAAGTATAACCCATGATACCTTTAGAATCTTATAGGCCATTTTTTTAGGTTTTGGTTTCATTTTATTTTCCTCAATTTTTCTTTAAGCAACACTGGAAGAATTATATCTCCCAAACAGCAAGGAATTACTACTGAAATTGTTGTGATTATTAATATAAAAAATAAATTTAGCAAACTGAAATTTGTTGAATAAGCAAATATATACAAAAGAGATGCAAATACAGAAATAAATACATGAAGAAAGTGAGGGAATTTTGTCTTTTTTGTTGTAATTCCTATTACTGCACCAAATATTGATGTTCCAAATATTAATAGGGGGTTCTCAATTGCTGGAAGATGAAAAGAAATTGGTATTCCAAAAAGAGAACTTCCTAAATATGGTAAAAATATATCTGAAATTGAACCAATTATTATTGAAATAAATACTCCTATTAAAATTGAGAATATGATATTCTTTTTGTATTTGTAAAATAAAGCACTTGAAACTATTGCTGAAAAGAATAAATGAATTGGGTGAAATATATAGAAAATAGAAACAATTGAACTAATTATATTTGTTTTTATTACTAAGAAAGCTAAGGCTATGGATACAAATGTAGCTAGTGCTGTGAAGGGGACATGTTCTTTTAATTCGTGAAGTATATTTTTTATCATTTTATTAATTTGAATTTAATAACTACGATTTTTGTATTGTCATTTATTTTAATTTTATAATATTCTTCATATTTATCATACATCCCTTTTTTTGATTTAAATTTTTCATGTCCCCTTAAATCATCATTAGTTAACTCGCTGAATTTTGTAGGGTTTACATTAATTGTTATTGCTCTAGCAAATTCTTTTTGAGATTTATCTCTTAAACTTAATTTGTCTCCTTTTTTTATTCCTTCTGTATCACTTGTTCTTTTTATTGGAACTGGTTCATCAATTCTCCACGTAGTAGTTTTCTTTCTCTTTAATATTAAATTTGGAAGCGGTTCTGAAAATGTGATTATTCGTTCTTTCATTTTATCTTCTTTAATTTTGCAATGAAAAACCCTTCTGTGTTTTCGTCTTGTGGATAAATCCTATGCGTTAATTTAACTTCTTTTGAATATTTTTTATTTTCCCAGTTTGTAATTCCTGGACGCGTTTTTAACGGGAGATTTATTTTTTCAACTTTAACATCAAAATTTTTTAAAGCAAAATCCACAACTTCTTCATCTTCTTCTGGAGCATGAGTACAAGTGCTGTAAATAATCTCTCCATTTGGCTTTAAAACTTCTATTGCTGAAGCAATTAACGATTTTTGCAATTTTGAAAGATTTTCAATTGTTTTAGGATTCCACATTTCTAATGTTCTTGGAGTGCTTCTTATTGTTCCTTCTCCTGAACAAGGAGCATCTAATAGAATTTTATCAAACAGGAAATTTTCATTTTTGAATCGCTTGCATAAAGCAATTCCATCCCTTCTTGTCATGATAACATTCATTACTCCACATCTTTCAATATTCGCAGCTAAAATTTTTATTCTTCCAAATTTAACTTCATTTGCAACTAACAATCCTCTATTTTCCATTCTTGCTGAAATTTGTGTTGTCTTGCTTCCAGGAGAAGCGCATAAATCCAAAACTTTGTCTTTTGAAGTTGGATTAAGAACCAAAGGAGGTAGCATGCTGGCTGTTTCTTGCATGTAGTAATATCCTAACAGATGTTCCAAAGCTCTGCCTATTTCTCCTGGGGCTAATTCTATTAAATTATTTGGGGAATTATCTTCCCCCCACCCCCCCCGAAGGGAAAGGAGTTTGTTATCACCTCTTTTTTTAATTAATTTATCATCAACTTTATCACTCATTTTGTTAGTTTTAAGTTCATCATTATTATTAACTGAATTTTCCCATTTACCCTCAACAATCATTATTTCTGGATAATCTTTAAAAGGGGGTTTAATTTTCCAGCCTTTTTTCTCAAGGCGTTTTTTCAAATCTTCTGGAGAAATTTTGAGAGTATTGCATCTAATGGATTTAAGAACAGGAACTTTCAAAATTTCCATATAAGAATCAAAATCTTTTCCAAGAAGTTTTTTCATCCTTTCAAGGAATAACGGCTTTGGTTCATAGTTTTGTCTTGACATGATAAAAGAAATCTTTAGTGGTTTTTATGAGTTTGGATTAGAAAAATGACTTAATTTAAACTTTCCTAATTGTAACCCCTTAACAATTACAAAAACAATAACTTTAAATAGGTTAAGAAAGATAGATTTTTATGATTGCAAATCAATTTGATAATTTGGGAAAAACTAATTCAGCTGGAGCTTCATTGGGATTTTATACTCCTGCTCATAAACCAAGAAGGGAAGTAGTGTATGAAATTTTACCTTTATGGGGAGAGTTTACAATTAAAAATAGGGCTCATGCAGATAAAAATGAAAATTTTGAATCTGAATCAACTAAGATAAGAGTACCTGAAGCCCATCTTCCAAGAAATTGCATTGAACATAAAGCTTCTGTTTATAAACCATGTTTTGAACTGCCTGTTCATTGTAGTGATTCTCCAGAAATAGAAAGAATCAGTTGGAGAGGAAATGATATTTATTTTGGAATAGTTAATAACAAACTTGCTATTTATTCTGCTTATTCAAATAATGTTGGAAAAGGAATGAGGTTGTATGGAATTGAAAAATTGACTATTGAACAAAGTAAAGATAGACAATACTTGAAAACAAGAGCGATAATTGCATTAAATAATCTTATCAAACAAGATATGCAAAAACAAGGAATGTCTAAAGAAGCACTTGAAGTTAATCGTGTTGCATGGAATAATTTTCATCCTGCAGATTTAAAGGCACATGATGAAGGAAAAGATTATGGAATTTATACGTCAAGAGAAATTAAATGGAAAGAACAATCTGCGTCTGATGTTTCAGAATTAGATGTTGCTGCTTAAAATTCCCCCAAGGTAGTTTGTTTTTTCCCTTCTAAAAGAGTATTTACATCTATGTTGAAAACTTGAAGAATATTTTCTACTGCTGGAAGCAGTTGATTTTTTAGATAATATTCTATATTGTATTCTCCTTTTTCATCAGATAGTTTTACCTTTTCTCTCACTAATTTCTTTTTCTCTTTTGTTTCTGCAATATAATATTCTATCAAAGTTCCCATATCTATTGGAATTTTTCTTTCCATCATTTTTCTTGCTGCAACAACGTGGGGAGTTATTGACTTATATTCATCTATTGGTTTTTTTAGTTGAGTTCTTACAGTCATCTCTGATAATGCAACTTTTCTTTCTTTGACTTCTTTAACAACTTTTTTTAAATATTCTAATGCTTCTTTTTCATTTCCGTTATCTAAAACTAATCTCAAAATTGTATTTTGTGTTTCTCTTGCAAGATTACACCAATCCCTCCTTACTGTTTCAAATCCGCGTATTTTTAATTTATCTTTATAATCTATAAGTGCATATTTTTTCTTTGCCCCGAATTCGCCTGTTCTTTTTGTAACCCATATACCTCTTTTATAAAAATCTTCTAATTCAAGTTCCATTATTCCAGGAAGAGTTGAATTTAATTTTTTTAAAAATTGTTTTGCATCTTCCTTTGACTTTTTATTTAAGAGGAAAGCAATGGAGTCTGTGTTATGTACTAATACATAATTTGCAAAGAATCTATGATTCTCTTTAACTTCTAAGTCATATACATAGTTTGGAGTGGTAATTTCTTCTATTCTTTTAACCGATTGTAAATCGAATTCATAATCTTGAATCATTTTTTTTTGAAGATTTTTTGTCTTGATATTTGCTCTTTTATTTTTTCTTTCCAATAAAAATCCTATTTTTTCTGCAAAATCTTCCTTATTCTTTATGATAATATTTTTGGATTGACTTCCATTTGAGAACGTTTTTTTACTTTTTTTGTCATAGTAATTATTAATGCTATTTTCTCTAAAAATTGAATGAGAAATCCCTACACGGTATAATAATTTTCTTGTTTCATTGATATGCTCTTCACAAATAGAAGTAAATTTAATGATTGGTGCATTATTTCTTATTATCACCGAACCATCTGCTGAAAATAGCCCCCTTAAAAATGAAGCTATATTTTCTTCTTCTTCTTTGAAAAGCCATCTTGGTATTATTTTTTTCCCTTGTGCATTTTGAAATTCTTTGGAAATTATATTTACTAGCTTTAACCCATTTACTGTCAAGTCTCCTTTTCGGCTCTTGCTCCACCAATGATTTTTAATATATCCTAACTTTTTTAATGGAATTATTAATTTATTGAACACTTCTTCTTTATCATTACCTAAAGATAATCTTAAGTAATAGTCTTTATTAGATTTATTTTTCATAAAACTACCATCTCCTACAAAATAACCCATAAACTCGTAAATTTCTTTAGGGTAATTTCTATTCTTGACATTTTCATAAGATATTTTTTTTAAAGAAATTATAGTGTTAACTTTTGATTTTATTTCTTCTGGTTTGATTTCTATTAATCTTTTTAGAATATTTTCTTTTTTGTCTTTGGACTGATTGAACTTAAATGATTGATATCCTATTAAAGAATGATCTTCTGTTACATCTACATACCAATTATTTGTGAAATGGACTCTAAACATTTTTTTATTGCACTTATGTCTCATTACGTATTCTACTGGTTTGAATGTTGATTTCCCTTTATCGTCTACTGTTAAAACTTTTAATCCTTTTTTGAAATTATATTCTTTGTTTAATTCATTTTTAGAGTCTATATGTTTAAACAGATTTTCTATATTCTCCTCTTGTATTTCATTGTCTTTTTTTATGATTACTTTAGTTTTTCCATCTACACTATCGCTGTATATTGTTTTGTATCCTTCTTTATCAATCTTGTTGATTATATTTTGTATAAATTCTCTACTTATCGCAGTTGTTGCAGCAGAAGCTTCAGCACAATGATAT
Organism: Nanobdellota archaeon; assembly: GCA_038045905.1. Classification (GTDB taxonomy): domain Archaea; phylum Nanobdellota; class Nanobdellia; order Pacearchaeales; family GW2011-AR1; genus RBG-13-33-26. The sequence continues at coordinate 10,844 of JBBSXF010000093.1, read as the reverse complement.
CTTGCTCCGAAAAATCCTTGATAACCATAAGAAGCATTTGCTAAAAGTTTGAATGCGTTGCTTCTAGCCTTTTTTATTGGATCAAATTTTTCAGCAAGTTCTTTTTTGTATTTTTTTCTTTTTTCAATTATATCTTTTAACATTTGCGGGAAAAATCCTGGAGTTTTGGAGAAGTAAAACTTTTTCTTGTTAAATTCTACTTCTAAAGAATCTTTTTCTTTTTTTTCTAAAATTGTTGACTTGGATAAATTAAATGTTACTATAATGCTTGGCCAATAACTAGTAAAATCAAAAATTCCTATTTCTTCATAAATTCCTGGAGAAGGGGTGAATACAAATGCCCCTTCATATTTTTCTCTTGTTTTTCTTTCTCCTATTTCATCATAAGTTGGATGTTTTTCTGGAATTTCATTAAACTTTTTTAGATTATGAATTATATAATCTTCAACATTTGCAGACATTCCGTTTCTAGAAATATTAAAAACTGGTTCTTGCATTATTTTTGTGAATTCAGATAAATCTGGCCAAATTTTATTGAAAAGATTAAATGTTAAGACAGAATCTTGCAAGTTGTATTCAAAATATTTTTCCCATTCATTTCCTTTTATTTTTGAAGAGTGTTTGAACTCAAAATCTTTTTTTGAATCTCCAAGAAGTTCATTTGCAACTTCATTTAATGACATTGTTTCGGATTGCATGTATTGAGAATAAGCTGTTTGAATAAATCTTAGCAAATCAATATGGACAATTCCGTTTATTTTTCCAGTTGTCATTATTCCTCTTGAAAATTTTGGCTGGCTTCCATCTAATCCCAAGTCTAATTTTACTTTGAATTTTTCTGCTCTTGCTTTTAAGTAAGGCAAGTCAAATCCATCTGAAAAATAACCTGTTAAAAAATCAGGGGATATTTTTTTTACTGTCTCAACAAACTTTTCTAAGAGTTCTGCCTCATCTTTTACATTTTCTACAAATGAAAGATTAGCGTGATTTTCTTTTCCTTTCCAAGTTATTACTTTTTTGAAGTTTTCAGAGACTAAAGAAATCATCAAAATTTCTCCTCCCCCTATTTTCAAATCATCTGTTTCAATGTCAAATGCCAGAACCTTTGGAGAGAATTCTTTTTTCTCCAATTCTTTTAATGTTTTTAATTTAATGCAAAAATCAACATCTAATGAAGAATCAATTCCCCCAAATTCTAAACTGTTGTTTAAAACTTCTCCCTCAATTTCATACCATGTTAATGGGAGAAAGTTTTTTTCTATAATATAATGGCTTACAAATCCAATGTCATATCCTCTTCTTTTCTCTATTTCAGGCATTCCTAATTCGTCAGCAATATCATGCATGTCTTTGTAGTTTGTTGCAAATATTTTTAACGCTTTTACACTATTGCCTAGAAATTTTTTATCATGAAGTTCTACTTTTTCTACTTTTGTTTCTCTTCCCTTTGAGTCAACTTGAATTTTTTCTATTTTTTCCTGCAATTTTTTAATTTGTTTTTGATTTAAGTTTTCTTTTAATATTGCCCAGAAGAATACATCACATGAATCAATTACACAGACTCTTTTTCCACTTTTGTCTCTTCCAATTATTTTAACATAATTTCTTCCTTGAAAATCAAAGTAATCATAGTCTATTGGGAGGAATTCCAGTTTCATTGCGACGACACCTCCGGTTTCTTTAACTCGAACTCCCACTCATTGCAATTAAAATTTTCTGCATTCGTGAAAATTCTCGCACTCATTTTCCCACTAAATTTGTGTTCAAGACTGATTATCATAATCCCAATATTACTTTTAATTATTTAAAGGTTGGGAACAACAACTTTATATAGAGGTATTTGATGTTTTTTGGATGAGTGGTTTACCAGTTTCAAGAAGAGGCACTGTTGCTTGTTTAGAGGATGCTAGCTTTGAGGATGAATATTTTGGATATAATTTTTGCAAGAATCCTTCTGAAAAAATTGGGAAATCCCTAATGAAGAGAGTTTTTCATAGGGCGAAAAGGGAAGGAATATCCCCTATTGAGTGGGTAGAAGAACATGAACAATTTTATTTAAAGAGACTGAATAGAGAGATAACCGCATTGGAACAATTAAAAGCAGAAGCAATTAGTAGTTGGAATGGATTTGATTATGCTCATGCTTGCGATTCTTTAGGGTTAGAACCAGAGTTTAGAGATTTATATGAACAGGGGCTTGCTGAAAGATTACATTTGGAAAGACAAAATCAAGAAGCTTCTTTGATGGAATTAACATCAAATAATAACGCTAGATTACATACTCTAAATTATTCTGGTTTTTATAAAGAAGGAACTGTTTTGAAGGAAAAAGATTTTCGTGCAGACGTTGATGAAAAAAAGAGATTACTTATGAAGTATTTTCCTAAGAGGTTTGGAAATGATGGTAAACAACCAATTGCAGATATGGAAGATGCAAAAGTTGGATATTTATTCCAGAAATTAATAGGGGAATGCAAGAAAAGCAGTCCATAAATGATATATTCTATCTTAGTTAACTATTTATATTTCTTATACGTCTAAATACAATGGGACTAAACATTCGTGAAATTATTCCAAGAAAGGAGCTTGAACTGTCGGAATTAAAAGGAAAAACTATCTGTATTGATGCGTTTAATACTCTTTATCAATTTTTGTCAAGCATAAGGCAAATGGATGGAACTCCTTTAATGGATAATAAAAAAAGAATTACAAGTCATCTTTCTGGAATTTTTTATAGGAATATTGCTCTTCTTGAACAAGGCATTAAATTGGTTTATGTATTTGATGGAATTCCCCCTGAAAAAAAATTTGGAACTCATAAAATAAGAAAAGAAGGAAGAGAACTTGCAAGAAGCAGATACGAACAGGCAAAAGATGAAGAAGATATTGAAGGAATGAAACGTTATAGTAGTCAGCTTGTAAGACTTGACGATGAAATAATTAGAGAAAGCAAAGAACTTTTGGAAGCAATGGGAATTGCAGTTGTTCAAGCTCCTGGAGAAGGAGAAGCACAAGCTGCTCATTTAGCAAAAATAAGAGAAGATGTTTATGCAAGTGCAAGCCAAGATTATGACAGCTTGCTTTTTGGTGCTCCGAGATTAATTAGGAATTTAACTTTAGCAAAAAAGAGAAAAACAATTAGTGGATGGGTTGAAGTTAAATCAGAAATTATTGAACTTGACAAGGTTTTGAATTATTTGGAAATAAATCTTGACCAGCTAATTTGCTTAGGAATTTTAGTTGGAACAGACTATAACCCAAAGGGAATTCCTGGAATAGGGCAAAAGAAAGCTTTGCAAATAGTAAAGAGATTCAAACAACCAGTACTAATTTTTGATAGCATTAAAGAACAAATTATGGATTTATCCGAAGAAGATAGGTTTGATTGGAAAGAAATTTTTGAACTTTTCCACAAGCCCAATGTTATGACCTCTCTTTTTAGATTTGAAAAAATTAATGAAAAAAAGATTAGGGAAATTTTAATTGAAGAACATGATTTTTCTGATGAAAGAGTGCAGAAGCAATTGGAAAGATTAAGAGAAATTACAGAGAAGAACAAACAAAAAAACTTACAACGTTGGTTCTAAGTTTTGCCACAAATTTTAAGAAAATTTATGGGAAGGATTAGAGAAGTGGTTTTAGTCCGTGATGCTTCCAGGTTTCCATTTGCTCTTTTCAATTTTTTTTAGAAGACTTTTATCGCTTTTGCCACTTATGCTCATGAAAAACCAAATTAATAATAATCCTATTCCAATTACCATCATTAATGCTTTTGCATAAATAAAGAAACTTGCCCCAATTGACAAAGCTCCAAGAATTAGAAAGCCATATCTTTTCTTTTTTAGTTTTGCAAACATAAATATTATTCCTGTAGCAATTACAATAAAAATGGCTAAAGAAAAAGTTGATTCAGAAATTCCTAAATTATAGAAAAAATCCTGCGTATCAAATCCTGCTTTATTTATTCCATAAACTGCTGTAAATGCGATTACTACTGATATTATTCCAGATATTGCAGTATTAGCTTTGAAAAGTTTGTTAAGAGAAAAAAATGTTAATGCAAAAGTAATTAAGAATAATGCCGTTAATATAACTAAAGATGAATCTAATTCTCCGAGTATTTCGCTTAATGAATCTGCCCTTGCAAAATTAATTGCAAATAGCGATGAAATAATCAAACACAACTTTTTCATATTAAAAATAAGGAAAGGTTTTTTATAAAGTTTTGTTTTATTGGTGGTTAAATAGGGTTAATATCCCTGATGAATAGAAAAAAATGGAGATGCTGGAAAAATAGTGAGAAAAGAAAAAATTGAATAAAATTCAAGAAATAGGTTTTATAAACCCCCTCTTCTTGTATAATCTATCGCATTGATGCTAGCGAGCTTGCCGAAAAAAATATAGGAGGCAGACTAGGATTCGGTGTAAAAAGCCCTTAATGCGTTAAAATAAGAATCTTTCTATTTCTTGGAGGGATAGATTAACATATGTCGAAAGAAGATTGTAGTTATCTTTAAACATCAAATAAGCATAATTATCTACATCAGTTCCCTTCATACATTTGAAAGTAATTGAATTTATTTTTATTGCTAGTTTTTTCCTTAATAACTTACTTAACCTTTGCTTGATATTATTTTCATGAAATCGGAGGTCTCTGCAAATTTCTAATTCTACTTCCTTAACATGAATAGATTCTAATAAACAACAAATTATGGAAGAATAAACCATTGCTTTAAAAAATCCTAAACCTCTTTTTGAATATTTACAAAAATATTTTCCAGCTTCCCAATTAGTTTGCAATCCATTAATAATATTTTTATTTATTTGGAATCCTTTTATTAATCCTTTACAATCAGAAAGTCCTAGAACGCTATTTTCCATAAAGATGTCACATCCACTAAGGTCTATTTGAAGTTTCATAACAATCAAGATAAATAAAGCATATATTTGAATTTTATCCCGCATCATAAAAACATTTATAAATAAGAATAGATTAATTCAATAATGAAAAAGACAAGAGGAAAAAAGGGGAAAGCTAGTTCTCATGCTCATTCCTCTAAGAAATCAAACAAACCTATTGCTTCATTTTTCAAAAAATATTTTCCTGTTTTTTTAGTTGTAGGAGTTTTATTGCTTGCTGTAATATTATTGAATGTTACTAATTCAACAGGGAATGCTGTTACGGGGAATGTTGCTGTTGAAGGTGGGGCTGTAGCTTCTGGAGATAACAAGGATACTTCTGGAGGATTTGTAAACGATGTAAAAGTAACTGTAAAAGAAGGAACTTGGGAAGAAACATGGAGTTTTCTTAGTGGGCGAGGTATGTTTGTTCGAGTTTTTATGTGGATTTTTGGGGCACCAGTTAATTATAGTGCTGAGTCTAAAGTTAGTCTTGCTAGTGCTGGAATAATCACAATTGCAGTGTGGCTTCTTTTGTTTATTACTTTTTCAGACATACTTGTAACTTTCAGTACTTTTTCAAAAGGAGTTTCTTGGGGAATTGGGTTTTTAATTACTCTTATCGCAGCTAATTTGGGGTTTGTTATTAAAACAGTAGTTATACTTACTGGAGCATTTTCTTTCTTGGGAAGTATTGCAGTATTTGTTGGATTAGGTGCGGCGTTTCTTGCATTTTTAGGTGCGAATATAGGATTAGCTCGACTTGGAATTTTAATCTTGAAGAATAAGTCTGTAAAAGATGCAGCTACCGCTGAAGCTGGTGGACAAGAAATTGCTGGAGTATTAAAAGGAATTGGGGCAATTGGAGAAGGGTTAAGAACAGTAAAAAATAAGAAACAAGATAGGAGTTAAAAATTCTTTAGTTCCAATTAAATTTTTAAACTTGTTTATGTATCATTGATTATGAAAAAAAAGGTTTGGGTTTTAATATTTGGTTTGTTGATATTGCCTTTATTTTTTTTAAATGGAATAAATGCACAAGATGAAACTCCTGGAATGCCCTTTGGGTTAAATCAAGAAAAGATTGAAAATGCTGACGTAAAACTAACAACTTCTTGGGAATATTTGAGCAAAGAATGGAGAACTATTCTTTTGGGAAATTCAATTGTTCAAACAATAGACGCTTTTTGTACTAAAATAAGCAATGTTTTTTTTGTTTTGTTTTCTGAGCCTTATTCTTTGTCTTTTAAATTATTCTTTATAATGTTTTTTTGGTTTTATTTCATTTTTGCATTTTATAATATCTTTAGTAATTTTAGTACCTTTTCTAAATTAGTTTCTTTTGGAATATCTGTTCTTTTAGTTTTAATGTCAGCACATTTAAAATTCCTAGAAATACCTGCTAATGCTTTAATCTGGTTGTTTTTTGGGGATAAAGAATGGTGGATAAAATTGATTTGGGGAGTAGTAGTCTTAACTGTTTTAGTTTTGGTGTTTGTTTTAATTAAAAAATTTGGGAAAAATTACAAGGAAGAAAGACAAAAGGTAAAAGATGCTTTAAACAGCATGAAACTAGGAGGACAAGTCAAAACTGGAGAAGCAATGACAGATGCACTTTCTAAATTTTCACAGAAATAAAACATTTAATAATTCCGTAGTCATCTTTTCAAAAGGTTTATAAGTATCAAAATATAGTACAATCGTATGAAAAAAGGATACAATACCTCTGACTTTTTTGAGGATATTTTAATTTTGAAATGTTTGGGATTTTTCTTTAAGAACCCCTATGAAAAAATACATTTAAGAGAGTTTTCAAGGAAAATGAAGATTAGTTTGAACACGAGCCAGAGATTCCTTAATCTTTTTTTAGAACAAGGTTTTATCCAAGAGTCAAGAGAGGCAAATCTAAGATATTTCAAAGCAAATCTTAACTCTTTGACGTTTAAGTATTTAAAAATCGCCTTTTCACTAAAAGAATTGGAGAGTTCTGGATTGATTGACTACCTTACTAATAAATTTATTCAAATTGTTTTATTTGGAAGCATTGCTAAGGGAGAGGATGACATAAACAGTGATGTGGATTTAGTCTGCATTGGATTAAAAAAAGAATTAGATTTATTTGAATTTAGCAAGAAGCTGAAAAAAGAGATTAATGTTCATTTCTTTAATCCTGCTCAATGGAAAAAACAAAAACAAGAAAACAAGGCATTTTATCAGGATGTTATCTCAACAGGAATAAATTTAATAGGGGAAATGCCTATAGTTGAATAAGATGGAAAAAGATATTGATTACCTTTTTGAAAAAAAATTATTAAGAAAAATCCCCTTAGATATTGAAAAAGTTAAATCCAGCATCAAAATAGCAGATATGAAATTAACCGAAGCAAAAGAATTGTTTGATGCAGAATTTTTTAGTAATGCTTTATTATCAGTTTATACTTCTATGTTTCATGCTTCAAGAGCTTTGCTTTATAAAAATGGAGTTCAAGAGAAAAGTCATTATGCAGTATATATGTATATTAAAGAAATATTTTCAGATAAGATACCAAAATCTTTAATTAATTCGCTTAATAGTTATAGAGAGATGAGACATAATATTTTGTATGGGGAAGAAGCTGAAGTTGAAAGAGAAAATTCAGAAAATGCTCTTCTTGATGCAGAGGACTTTTTAGAGGAGGTTAAGAAAATTTTAGAAAATGGCAAATAATTCAAACTTAACTATGAAATCTTTTGATATATTGGGGAATGTTGGATTTGTTAGATTTTCTGATAAATTTAAATTAAAAGATAAAAAGAAATTTGCTGAGAGAATAATGAGAGAAAATCAAGGAATAAAAACCGTCTTGGAGAAAAAAGATAGGATAAAAGGAAGATTAAGGAAGCTATCCACTAATTTTATTGCAGGAGAAAACACAAAAGAGGTTTTGTACAAGGAGAATGGATGCAGTTTTAGATTTAACATAGACAAAACTTATTTTTCCCCACGTTTAAGCAATGAAAGGAAAGAAATTGCTTCCAAAATTAAGAAAGGGGATTTAGTTTTAGTTTTGTTTGCAGGAGTTGCTCCATTTTCTATTGTAATCGCTAAAAATTCAAAAGCAAAAAAGGTTTATTCAAATGAGTTAAACAGAGAAGCAAACAAATATGCTGAATTGAATATAAAAATGAATAAGCTAAAAGACAAAATTGAATTAGTCAATGGAGATGCCAAGAAGATTTCTTCAAAACTAAACCAAAAATTTGACGTTATCGTCATGCCTCGCCCACAATTAAAAGAGACTTTCTTGGACGAAGCATTTAAACTAAGCAAAAGAGGAACAAGAATCTATTACTATGATTTCTGCAAAATAAGCGATATTGACTCCATTGTTGAAAAAGTTAAGGAAGAAGCAAAAAAATCCAAAAAGAAAATAAAAATTTTGAAGGTTAAACAAGCAGGGGAAATTGCTCCTTACAAAACAAGATTAAGAGTTGATTTTCAAATTAATTAA
>JBBSXF010000093.1:0-2444 GCA_038045905.1 Nanobdellota archaeon | reverse complement strand
TAATTAAGTCCCTCTTATGTTACAATACAAGGGTATAACAAAGTTTAAATATCGTATTAACTTGTTGTTAATAACTATTAACTAATCGGAAATAGAAAAAATGAGAGAAAATCCAACAAACACAAAAATCTTAAAAATTCTGTTGAAAGATTTTACTGCAAAACCCACCATCACCTTTTTAGCTAAAGAAATGGGCTTAACCAGAGTGGGGGTTTGGAAGATTATTAAGAAACTTGAAAAAGACAAATTGGTAATTCTTTCTCATATTGGAACAGGAAAAACGAGCATTTCTTTAACAAGTTTAAATTGGGAAAATCCTCTCGTGGAAAAAATAATTGCCTTAGTTTTGATTGAAGATGCTTTAAAGAACCAAATATGGCGGAGCAATTTTGCAGAACTTGAAGGGAACACTGACTTTCTTGTACTCTACGGCAGTATCCTTCATTCCTCAAAAGATGCTAATGATATTGACATTTTGACTATTGTTTCTAATAAAAAAAAGTTTTTGAAAACTGATGAAATAATAAGAAAAATCCAAAAGACACAAGTTAAGAAAATTCATTCTGAAATCTTTACAATAAAAGAATTTAAAGAGGAACTCCAAAAACCAAATAAAATATTTGTTGATGCTGTGAAGAAAGGCATTGTTCTTTTTGGGCAGGAAAAATTTATTCAATTATTAAAAACTATCAAAGAAAGATGAATCAAGAAACAAGGGATTGCTTTAAGTCTGCTAAAAAAGATGAGGAAAAAGGCAAAAAACATAAGGGATTGCTTATAGTCCCCCAAAATAAAAAAATAGCCGAAGATTACATTGCAAAAGCAAAGATAAACTTGCAACTTTGCGAATTATACAAAGAAAGAGGATTTGATTATAAAATTCCTGAAGAATGGTTTTACACACTTTATTATTGTGCTTTAGCAATTCTCTCTAAATTTGGAATTGAGAGCAGAAGCCAGAAATGCACAGCTTCTTTTTTGAGATATGCCAAAGATAAAAATCTGATAGAATATGATGATGAGTTCATTGACAGGATAACTGTTTATAATATAAAAGGAGAAATGTCTAACGTGGATGAAAGAGAAAAGGCGAGATATAGCTCTTCAATGAAAAGCAAAGAAATTGAAAGCAAATATGAATCTATGAATTATCTATGCAAAAAAGCAATTTTTCAAGCTGAAGAGATTGTTTTTTCAGATAAAGAATTTAATGTTCCTAAAGAAATGTTTCTTAGCTAACTAATTGTATTACTCTACAATAGTAACAAAATAGAAAGGTTTATAAATAATTAATCTGTAGCTTTTTTATGGAATTATCAGATGTATTATATAAAACGCAGGAAGCTATGAGAGTGCTTCCAAGCAAGTCGAAAGACTTGAAACTTTTAGTTTCAACTGCAGAGTCAAAAGAAGCCGGAGCTTCATTTTATAGTTTATCCGTTGCTACTGAAGATAAATACAAAGGCATTCGTGGAAGAATTAGATTATGGGACGACAAAGTCTTTGATATTATCTATAACCTTCCTATAATGGAAAAAGTTAGAGCAGGATATTCTAAGATTAAAATAAGAAATGACTTTCTTGGAACCTATGTTAAAATTTACGATAAAAAAACTGGAAAACCAGAACTTAAAGCTAAAGCACCTTGGTTTACTGCTCTTCTTAGCTATCTATTCGGAAGCTTTGTTAAGTTAAAATCATATGTTGCTAATCCTGAATATAATGAAAATTCAGGGAATGCCCTCGCTGCTTAATTAGTAATACTGCAAAACATATTTTAATCCTACATTAACTTTATATAGCAAATTATTTTTCATGAGAAATGTCATTAGTAAAAAAGAGACTGATAACTTCGGAATCTGTAACAGAAGGACATCCTGATAAAATTTGTGACCAAATTTCTGATGCAGTTCTTGATAATTTAATTGTGCAAGATCCATATTCAAGAGTAGCTGTTGAAACTTTAGTTACTACGGGTAGTGTGCATGTTGCTGGAGAAGTTACTACAAAAGGATTTGCTGATATTCAAAATATTGTTAGGAGGGTTCTAAAAGAAATAGGGTATACTGACCCTAAATTTGGAATTGATGCAGAAGATGCGGGGGTTTGGATTTCTGTTCACGGGCAAAGTGCAGATATTAGTCAAGGAGTTACAGAAAGAGAAAATAAAGAACAAGGTGCAGGAGACCAAGGTATGATGTATGGTTTTGCATGCAATGAAACTCCCGAATTAATGCCTATGCCAATAATTCTTGCTCATAAATTAACTAAAAAATTATCCGAAGTAAGAAAAAATGGTTCTGTTCCTCATCTTGGTCCTGATGGGAAATCTCAAGTTACTATAGAGTATATAGACGGCAAACCTGTTAGAATAGAAGCAATCGTTATTGCTCAACAACACAGAGAAGAAATTTCTGAAGAAGAATTAAAAAAAGAGATTCTTG
>JBBSXF010000092.1:0-14119 GCA_038045905.1 Nanobdellota archaeon | reverse complement strand
CGTAATTTCGCTTAATTATAAGCTTTTTTGGTCCGGAAAGTACTCAATCACCAATTTTATTTTTCCAATTTCTTCCATTGCGTGTAACTGTATATTAAAGAAATTTTGTGAAGCGTTCTCTTGATATAATATTCATGAGGAGTATCAATAATCCAATGAAGTAAAAAACCTGTGAGGGTAAACATAAAAAATTGGGAAACTGAAATTCCAAGAAAAAATAAAACGATTAAAGGTTCTATTCCATGAAATATGTAAAACCCAGTATAAACTTTTTTTCTTCCGCTCATTGGAAGAGAAAGAATTTTACGAAGATGAGCATCGTACCAACCATAACATTTGGTTAAGTTTAAGTTTTTTGTTCTTATAAAATAATAAAAATAATGATCTACATCAATTAAAACACTTGAAAAAAATACTATTAAAAGTCCAATTAGAGAAATTTGTGGAAAAATAAAATAAATTAAAAATGCAAAAAATATTCCGAAGAGAATATGAACATTAGGACGCATTATCTTTTTCTATTAGTTTAACTATATCTGCAAAGGCTCTTCTAGTTATAAAAACTCCAACAGTGATTCCAATGAGGGTAGTGATTACAAATCCACGCAACAAACCTGCTCCTGCTCCAAGAAGAGGAAGCAATGAAACTGCAGATGCTAAAAATGCTCCGATAACTATTTCAAAGGCTCTTTTTATCCTTTGTTTTATGCTTAATACTTCTCCTTTATGTTTTGCTTCATCTAAGATAACAATTTGATCGTCTACTCCAGTACCGATTGCCGCAAGAATTCCTGCTATGCTTGCTAAATCTAAATCCCATTTTATTACTGCAGCAATTCCCAAAGTGATTATTATTTCAGATGTACAGATGATTAAAGGAGCAATTGCAGATTTACTTCTGTATCTAATAAAAACAACTCCTGCTACTAAAAGAAGAGCGATGAGTCCAGCATAGAGGATATATTTTGAAAAATTTTCTCCCAATGTTGGTGAGATTGTATCCATCTTAACAACTTCTAATTTAAATGGTAGACTTCCCGTGATTAATACTGTTTGAAGATTTTTCATTTCGTTTTGTGCAGAATCGTAAGCATCTGATTTTGTTGCTCCTGTTCCTGAACCCGAAATTTGAATTTGAGTCGTTACGCTTCCCTTTAAATTTTCGCTAATCAAAAGACTATCTACCAAATTATCATCCAGATAAAGGTCCAATTTCTTAGATAAGTAATTTCCTTGGGAAGTAGAATTAATTTCTAATTGATTTGTAATCCGTGCGTGTCTTTCTGCGGATGCTTGGCTTAAATACACTACAAATCTAAACTCGCAGGCAGAACCTTCTGAAATATCATTGCAAGAATAAATTCCCGCGTCTTGTCCTGATCTTGAAACAGAGGTGATATCTTGCTCTCCTCCAATAAAAACAGTTTCATTTCCAATTTTTGCTTCGAATTTTCCTTGCTGTGAAACCAAATTTTCTAAATTATTTGGAGTTGTTCCAGCGATTTCTATCAGCATAAAATTATTCCCCGCCAAATCTGAAACAGGACGAACTACCATATCTGAAAGTCCATAAACGTTTAATCTGTTACTTACAACATTTACTAAATCATTTATTTCTGAAGAAGTTAATTTATGATCTTTCGCTTGCACTAATGCTCTCGCTCCCCCGCTTAAGTCTAATCCTAATTTAAGATTTGTCTTTGGTATATCTGAAACAATCAAATCTATATTTTTTGAATAAGTTATATATTCGGAATTTTTTGCAGTAATTGTTGTTTTTATTGTTTCATTAGAGGTAAACTTTTCTTGGATAATTCTTAAAAAATCTTCTACATTAGAAATTTGCTTCCCGTCTATAGCAGTGACTATTTGCCCAATTCTTACTCCTTGTTCGAACGCAGAAGAGTTTTGTGTTACTTCTGTAACGAGAACTCCTTTTTGAAAAGAATAATCTGGATTATAGAAAATTGCAAGTAAGGACAAGAGAAAAACAATTATCCAAAGCCAAATTCTCCATGTAAGTTTAATTTTCATTTTTATGTTTTGAGACATACCATTTAATTAATGAAACATTGGTAATCCAAGTGTTTAATATATCAAATCCTAATCCAATAATCATTATTGTAAAAATTTGTGATAAAACTGAAGAAAATGGACCGATGATAAGTAAGACTGCAACTACTGCAACTACTGCGGTAAGAGTCATGGTCATTCCTGTTTTAAATGACTCAAAAATTCTGGTGTTTAATGTTCCATTATCCCTTTTAAGAGTTCTCATTGTTAACAGGATATCTGTATCAACAGAATAACCAATCAACATCAATAATGCAACAATGCCGGCACTAGAAATTTTTATTCCTAATAAATCAATTAAAACTATTGTAAAAAAGATGTCTGCAAATGCAGAGGCAATAACTGCGACAGAGGGGATACTATATTTTATGTAAAAGAATAAGTTGATTAAAAGAACAATCCCCCCTAAAAGAAAGGCTTGATTAATAGAAATTATATGAGCAAAGAAGAAAAGAACTGGGACTATTAGTGAAATAAAAATTAAAAGAAGTTTTATCTTTAGATTTTTTGCGAATAAGAAAAAGATAACTGTTCCCATGAAAGTAAATGCAAATAAAAGTGAAAGCAATAATTGAGAATAAAATTCTTGCCCAAGTGTTGGGCCTGTAAATTCAAAACTACTATTTTTTTCATCTAATTTGTAGTCTAGATATTCTTCAAGGACTTCCCTTGTTTTTTGCCCGTCACTTCTTGTTTCTACTATCACTGCTATCTGTTTTTGAGAAATTAAATCAGAAATTTGACGAACATTGGCTTCTTCCAATTTGGCCGAAATTGCATTTTGCAAATCTTCTTGATTAAGACTCCTGTCATTTATTGTTACAGAAGTTCCTCCTGTTAAGGATATATCCTTGTAAACAAAATCATGATTTTGGGAGTAAAAAGAACCTAAGTATGTACAAGAAAAAATTAGCAAAGCTAATGGAAGTAAAAGCAATAATTTGTAGTTCTTATCGTGAAATTTTGCAACTTTTTCTTTGATATTTTGTTTGTCCATCTGTTTATAGGATAAATATTACTTTTAAAATTATCCTTTATCCTCTTTATCCCTAAGATTTTTTACTTCAATATGGTTACTTGTACATCCTTTACAAAATGGAGGATATTTGCCTTTTTCAATATCCTTCTGAATCTGAGAATATTTTTTTGAATAAAAAATTTCTTTGAAAGAATTTTCATTTAAATTTCCTGCATTAAACAATTTTTCATCACAAATCCTACAACAAGGAGTTAAATGCCCGGTTACAGTTATATACGGAGCAGTTGAAGGAGATTTACAATAATTCTCTACTGGAGTAAATCCACTCGGATAGAGGGCCATATTTATTTGTGAATCTTTTAATTTATGTAAAAATTCTTTCTTTTCCTCATAAGAAATACAAAGAGATGGATATCCTAAATCTTCATAAGGATGAAAAGAAATCTCTCTTACTCCAAGGGCATGCAACTTTTTTATGGTTTTTTCAAAGGTATTTTTATTAATTTTGTTTACAGTCATAGAAATTTTTACTTTTCCTGGAAATTTCTCTAAAAGGATTCTTATATTTTCAGTTAATTTTTTGACATTTGTTGGAGGCCGTATTTTCATCACTTCTTTTTGATCTAATGAATCTACCGAAATAGTAATTTGAGTTAATCCATTAGAAAATAATTTTGTATAGTCTTCAGGTTTTTTTGCTAGAGCATTAGTTGTAAAAGCTATATTGTTGAATTTTTTTGATTTACTTGCATATTCAATTATTTCGTTTATGTTAGGATGGACTGTTGGTTCTCCTAATCCGTGAAGATACAATGAAGATGAAGAAGGAGAGCGATCTATAAATTTTTTAAAAAGGTCTAAATTTATATTTTTTGGAGGATAATCATGATTATTTCTATAACATCCTTTACATTTTAAATTACAAAAACTGGTTGTTTCTATATATAGAGAGCGCAAAGGAATGTGTTTCTTTAAGAATGTCTTGTTTAAAGAAGAATGTATCTCTAGTATATTCTCTTTGAATTTTTTCGGGATATACTTAGATAAGGAAAGTAATTTCATTGGGATTTTGAATGCGCCGACTGGGAATTGAACCCAGATAATCAACTTGGAAGGCTGATATTCTGCCGTTAAATTATCGACGCGTTAATATTATACTCCACTTTTGTTTAATAAATGTTACGAATACGCGCTCGGAAGGATTCGAACCTTCGACTTCCACCTTAGGGGGGTGGCACTCTAATCCAAGCTGAGTTACGAGCGCATGAATATCTTTTTAAATAACAATTCGATTTAAAAAACATGCTAATTAAACTTTTAGGGGGGATAGACTTTCTTAGTGGATTAATTTTAATATTTGGAGCTGGAACTGTTCTTCCGCATGGTCTTTTTATTAGTTTTGGAGTAATTTTACTTATTAAAGCAAGTTTTGGATTATTGAAAGATTTTGCAAGTTGGGTTGATTTTTTAGCAGGGATTATTTTCATAGCTTCAATATTTTTTCTTGTTCCAAGTTGGATTTGTATAATTGGAGGATTGTTGGTTCTACAAAAAGGAATATTTAGTTTTTTATAAAAGAAAAAATACTATTATCAGGCGCAATCCAAATTTAGGGGATAGATTGATAAAAGAAAAACAATAGTTTTTTATGCGGGATAAAGGATTCGAACAGCTAAGACACCAAAGGTTTCTTGTACATCAACTTCCTTTAAGGGATAACTTTAAATTTATTTGTTCTCCCCTTTCATGCGGGATAAAGCAAATTAGGAAAATTTCCAATATCCTTTATTTCATGCGGGATAAAGGATTCGAACCTTTGTAGGCACTAAGCCGACAGCTTTCTCCGATGCCTGCTCGCATTTTGAAGTTTGGTAAACCCATATCTTCTCGCAAACATCATCGCCTAAGGCTGCCCCATTTGACCACTCTGGCAATCCCGCTTAACTCTTGTTAATACCATTAAATAGGCCTATAAAAAGTTTTATAAAGCAAGATGTTTAAGAAATTTTGAAGACGGCCATAATAGGTTGGAAACACCTGTTCCCTTTCCGAACACAGAAGTTAAGCTTCCTATGTTGGTGACGTTAGTGCCAGACAAGGCGTGAAATCATCAAGTTGTCTTCTTCATTTTCTTTACATTTTTATAGTTATTATCCTTGAATCAATCATGAAAAAACCCTCTAAATCTGAAGCAGAAAAACAAATAAAAGAATTTTTCGAAGACATAAAAAACAAATCATCAAAAGAAGTCAAGAAAATAAAAAAATTAGCAATGAGCGAAAGTATTCCATTAAAAAAATTTAGAAAAACTTTTTGTAAAAAATGTTTAGTTCCTTTTGAAAATTCTAAGATAAGGATTAAAAATGGAATAAAAGTAGTAACTTGTAGCGAATGTGGATATGAAAACAGATGGGAAATTAAATAATTTTCTTATTTTTTGTGGAAAAAACACTTTATTTTCCTTAATATTTTCTTGTCATTTTGAATCAGAAAGTGAAAAAAATTCCAAGTATGAAAAGAATTTTCTCCTTTGCCCGAATTTCCTGGAACCAATGGGTCCAAATAAGAATAAAAATTAATAATTTGATATTTATTCAGTTTCCTTGAATTTAGATTTTTTAAAAACTCTGAATTGTAAATTAATTCCCTTACTCCTTTTTTCTTTTTAGAATAAAAAAATGATAAATAAGTTCCCCTGAATGGTGAGCAAATAGTCGCTAACTTATGGATTTTATGGGGGGATAAAAATTTGGTATAATATGTTGCAATAATCCCTCCTGCACTAACCCCGATTAAATTTATTTTTTCTTTCTTTTTTGTATTTGAATTTACAAAATTGCTTAATTCTTCTGCAATCTTTTCCAGAGGCTGATTTAAATTAGAATTATATTCGAAGCAGATTAAAGGAAGATTTCCAAAAACTTCTTTTGCTGATTTTATCTGCTTATTATATCCCTTAAATCCGTATACAAAAATAGTTTTAACCATAAATTATTTTAGAAGCTAAACTAATTAAAATTAACTCTTTTTGAACTTTCCAATCAATTCAATTAAGTCAGTTTGTCCCAAGAACATTGCTCTACAGCAAGGACGTTCTAGTCCTAGTTCGTCTAATATTTTTTTAGAGTTTTCACCATTAGCAAGTCTTTTCTTATATTCATCCCAAAGGTGACCAATTGGTTTTCCGCATGAAAAACATCTAACTGGAATTATCATACTATTACCTCTTATTTTTGGTTTATAAACTTTGTGAGATGGCTTTGAAAAGAAGAGTTTTATTCCATAATGTTTAAATAACAAGTCTTCAAAAGAAAAATAGGTTCTAATATGAAAAACGATAGCATAATTGAATTAAGAGAAGTAAGTAAAATTTACAAACTTGGAGGCACAGAAATAAATGCCCTTTCCAATGTAAACTTAAAAATTCAAAGAGGAGATTTTATTGCGATTGTTGGTCCATCTGGAAGTGGAAAAAGCACAATGATGAATCTTGTTGGAGCTTTGGACTTATCTAGCAAAGGAGATATTTTTCTTGATGGGCAGAATATAGAAGAATTATCTGAATCAAATCTTGCGCAGATAAGAGGGAAAAAAATTGGATTTGTTTTTCAAACATTCAATTTAATCCCGACATTAAACGCAATAGAAAATATTGCTCTGCCGATGATTTTTCACGGCATTGGAAGAAAAGAGAGAATGAAAAGGGCAGACGAGATATTAACTGAAGTTAATTTATCTCATAGAAAGAATCATCTTCCAAAAGAACTCTCGGGGGGAGAAAGGCAAAGAGTAGCAATAGGGAGGGCATTAGCAAATGACCCGGAGGTTATTCTTGCAGATGAACCAACAGGAAATTTAGATACTAAAACAGGATTAGAAATAATGAAGGTATTTACAGAGCTAAACAAGAAAGGAAAGACAATTATTTTAGTTACCCACAATTTAGATTTAATAAAATATGTTCAGAAAGTTTTAAAAATATCAGATGGGGAGATAGTCGAGAACAAAAAAGTTATACAACACAAAATAAAATGAAAACAATAAAAGAAAAAATTAATGATATGCCAATAGATGAATTAAGAACAAAAGTACTTGCTCATTGTGCTAATGCAGTAACTGATGTAGTTGTTTCTATTGCTTCTATAGATAGAATTGCAAAAGAAGATATTCCTCCCACTCAATGCGATCAGATTAATTTTGGTAAAAAAACCGGGTATGATGAAAAAGAGATAAGTGTAACAAGATATCTAAGAGGTAGGGCCGTTTTAGTTGATTGTGGAGTTTGGGAAGAAGAGATAGAAAAATTATATAATCAAGCGGAAGATGGAAAATTAAATACAAAAAGATTTCAGCAAATTAGAAGGAGATATTCAATTTAAAATGAAACTAAAAACTTTAACATTAATCGTGGCATTATTGCTTGTGCAAATTTGTTTTGCATCGGCGTTGACAATTACTTCTGTAACTAGTGTTCCAAATGAAGTTCAACCAGGAGAAAAATTAACCATGAATTTGAACATAGAAAATGATTTAAGCCAAGATATAGAAAATGCTATAATAAGCTTAGACCTTAGTAAAATGACCCCTCTTCTCGCTTTTGCTCCTTATCAATCTTCAAATGAATATATGATAGAAGAAATTGCTGAAGGGGATCATGAAAAGGCAAGTTTTGATTTAATTGCACTTTCAGATGCTGTTTCTGGCACATACACTATTCCTGTGCAGATTAGTTATAGATTGGCTAATGAAACAAATAGATCTTCTCAAAGTTTGGGAGTTGTTTCTTTAACAATAAATGCAAAACCAAAAATAGAGATTTCTTCAGAAAATGTTGGTTTAGTTAAAGGAACAAAAGAAAAATTAACAATAAAAATTGTAAATTCTGGAATGGGTGAAAGCAAATTTTTAAACATCAGGCTAAACCAAGCTAGCGGAATAAAATTAGTTAGTTCGGATAATATTTACATTGGAAATATTGACAGCAATGATTTTGATAGTGCTGAATTTAATATCTTTGTAAATGCAAATTCTCCTTCTTCAATCAATCTGCCATTAGAAATTACTTATACTGATTCTATGAATAATCAAATAGTTGAAACAAAAATAATTACAATAAAAATTTATTCTCAACAAGAAGCTGTTGCATTGGAATTAATGAATAAAAATAGTCCTTTTTTAATAATCCTTTCAATTATCGGGATTGTTTGTGCTTATTTTATTTATAGAAAAATTAAGAAGAGGAATAAGAATAAACGAGATAGTTTGCAATAAATCAAATGAAAGACCATTTTTTTCTCGCCTTCTCTAATCTAAGAAGAAGGAAATTAAGAAGCTGGCTCACAATGATTGGTATTTTTATAGGAATTGCAGCGGTTGTTGGATTAATAAGTTTAGGGCAAGGATTACAAGCATCAATAAATCAGCAATTTGAACAACTTGGAAAAGATAAAATAATAATTCAAAGTAAAACTCTTGGGCCTCCTGGAAGTGCAAGTTCTGAAAAATTAATTCTTACTACAAAAGATTTAGATGTAATTAAAAGCGTAAGGGGAGTTGAAGAAGCAGTTGGAATTTTAATGAAAACTTCTGTGTTAAATTTTAAAGAAGAAACAAAAATAACATTTGCAATCGGAATTAATCCTGAAGACGTTTCTATATTTTCTGACATGCAAACCTTCAAGGTTATTGACGGAAGAGATTTAAAAAAGGGGGATGGATTCAAGGCAGTAGTTGGACACAACAATGCAGTAGATGGAAAAATATGGAAAAAGGGAGTTGAAATTGGCAGTACTATCCAAATTGATGGGAATGAATTCAAAGTTGTCGGAATTTTAGATAAAACAGGAGACCCTTACAATGATGCAGGAATTTATGTCCCAAAAAATACACTAAAAAAAGTTTTAAATATTGAAGATGAAGAAAGTGAGATAATTGCAAAGGCACAAGAAGGATTTAACCCAGAGGATATTGCAGATACAATAAAAAGAAAGTTAAGACAAAATAGAGATGAAAAAGAAAATCAAGAAACTTTTTCTGTACAAACTTCTGAACAATTACTTACCACATTCTCAAATATATTTGGGATGGTACAAGCGGTATTAGTTGGGATTGCAGGGATTTCTCTTCTTGTTGGGGGAATTGGAATTATGAATACAATGTATACTTCTGTTTTAGAGAGGACAAAAGAGATTGGAACAATGAAAGCGATTGGAGCCAAAAATTCAGATATTCTTCAGATTTTTTTATTTGAATCTGGATTGCTCGGGTTAGTTGGGGGGACAATTGGAGTTGTATTGGGGATTGGATTGGGAAAAAGTGTAGAATACATTGCTACAATTGCATTAGACACAAACTTAGTGCAAGCAAGCATAACTCTTCCGTTAGTCTTCGGAGCATTAGGATTTTCATTTTTTATTGGAAGTATTTCTGGAATATTTCCTGCATTTCAAGCAGCAAAATTAAAGCCTGCAGATGCATTGAGGTATGAATAGCTAAGACACCTCCGGTTTCTTGTGCATCAACTTCCCCCCAATATACTCCTTAGAAATAGAGTGAAGCAGAATAAAAATATTTAAAAACTAATTTTAGCTTCCAAGTTCACAAAGAGGAAAAAATGAAAAAGTGTTTATATTGCGGGAAAGAAGTTTCTGAAGATGCTGTAATGGATTTCTGTGACGCGTGCGGAATAAGGATATGGGGACCTAAAATGTTAGCCACGATAAAGAAAAATTATGGCGAAGCAAAAGATAATGACGATTTAACTCATATGGATACAAGTGCAACTTTAAAGGCTTTAAGAGGCACCCCGACTACTGGAAGAAATGATTCTGTAAGGGGCAATAAAGATTTTGCTAGAGAACGGAAATCCGCATAATAAGAGATAGTTTTTTAAATGAAATAATTTTGGGTAATCTATGGTAGATAGAAAACCCATACGAAAACGCGGAAAATTACAGCTTAGTAGATACTTTCAAGAGTTAAAAGAAGGGGATTTTGTGGCAATTTCTAGGGAACAAACTGTTGCATCAGCTTTTCCAAAAAGATTGCAGGGGATTACTGGAGTTGTTGAAGGCAAGAGAGGAAGGGCATATATGATAAAAATTAAAGATGGAAACAAAGAAAAGAGACTTTTGATTGAGCCAATACATTTAAAAAAAATAAAACAGATTAAAAAATAAGATGGCAGAACAAATTTCAATACCAAATACAATTAGGAGATTTGAATAATGATAAAGAATAATGAATCAATCAGCATGGCAGAAGCTATGGAATACATAAAGAAAGATGAAGAAGCTGAAACAGGAATAGTTGGATTTATAAAAAAATTCAACAAATTAAAAGTTAAAGATGCTAAAGAGTTAAGACAGGAAATAGATGCACTTAATATTGTTAAGATGAAGCCAGATTATGTAGTTAAAATAATTGATGTTTTACCAGAAACTTCTGAAGAATTAAACAAAATATTTATTGATGTTAGCTTGGATGAAGATGAAACAAAAAAGATACTTGATACAATTAAAAAATTCAAATGATGAAAATGGAAAAAGAAGAAAACGCAATCATATTAGATTATCTGCCGAACGGATATCCTTTAGAAAAGAAAATGATGCCTATAGCTCAAGCTATTGGTAAAAAAACCCTCGTATTGTTGGAATTAGTTCCGAGAAGAGGGGTTCCATTGGAAATCGGAGAAGAAGTTTATATCGGAGAGGGCAAACGGGATAAGATATATTACATTCTTGGAAGACTTCACAGAGAAAAACTAACAGAATCTGCAAAAAACCAATTGCAAGAATTTGTTGAAAAGATTGTGAAAGAAAGTGAAAAAGAATTTGTTGAGTTTTTCAACAAATCAGAGGCAATAAACAAAAGATTGCATCAGATAGAATTGCTTCCAGGATTTGGCAAAAGACATATGCAAGAGATACTAAAACAAAGAAAAGAACAAGAATTCACCTCCTTTGAAGAGATGAAGAAAAGAATACAAAATCTTCCAGACCCAGAAAAAGCAATACAGAAAAGAATATTAACTGAACTGGAGAACATTGAAAGATACAATCTATTCGTAAACTAAAAATGGAAAAGGAAAAACAAAAACCAATAGAAAAGGTAAAACCAGAACACGTTCATAAACCACGTCCTGAAGAAAAGAAATATGAAGAAAAACTAATTAGAATTTTATCAAAAGATATCGAGGGAGGATTGAATGTTTATGTAGGTTTGACAAAAATTAAAGGGATTTCTTGGGGATTATCTAATGCTATTTGCAAATTGCTAAACTTAGACAAGAAAAGAAAAATTGGCTCATTGAGTAAAGAAGAAATTGACAAAATAAATGATTTCTTGAAAGACCCAAAAATGCCTGCATATTTATTGAATAGAAGAGCAGATTATGAAACGGGAGCAAACAGACATATTATTGGTAGCACATTAGAATTACAAAAAGAAATGGATATTGGAAGATTAAAGAAAATCAAGAGTTATCGTGGATTGAGACACGCTGTTGGACTCCCATTAAGAGGACAAAGAACAAGAAGTCACTTTAGAAGAAATAAGAGAAAGAGCGTTGGAATTAAAAAGAAAGGCGCACCTGCTGGAGGAGTGAAGAAATGAGACGACAACATAAAACATATTCAAGACCAAAAAAACCTTTTGATAAAGTAAGAATAGATGAAGAAGCAAAAATTAAAGAGGAATTTGGGTTAAAGAATAAAAAAGAAATCTGGAAAGCAGACGCAAAAGTAAAGTTAATGAGGGAGAAAGCTAAAAAATTAATTTCTGCAGACGAATCAGAAAAAAATGCTTTTTTCGAAAGATTAAAAAAAATAGGACTTAAAGTTAATTCTATCGGAGACGTTCTTTCATTAGATAAAAAAGATTATTTGAATAGAAGATTGCAAACAGTTCTTGTTCAAAAGAAATTAGCGACTACTCCAAAAAGTGCAAGACAATTAATTACTCATAAAAAAGTTTTAATTAATGGAAATAGCATAAATGCTCCATCATATGTTGTTCCAGCAGATTTAGAAAATAAAATAACTCTTAAGAAAAAAGCTGTGAAAAAGAAAGAAATTAAAATAGAAGAAACCGAGGCAGAAGAATGAACAAACATGAAATTTGCTATAAATACAAAATAGGAGATTTTGCATAATGAAACGTGCTATTGAAGAAATTCCTCTAGATATAAAAGAAGAATCCGAAGGGAAAAAACCAGAAAAGAAAATTGGAAAAGAGATAGAGGTAATCTTAAACATATACACTTCTTTCAATAATACTCTTGCCCATGTGACCGACATGTCTGGAAAGACGATTGCAAAAGTTACTGGCGGAATGGTTACTAAACATGGAAGACTTAAAGCAAATCCAACAATTGCTATATTTATTGCTAAAAGAATTGCAGAAACTCTTAATGAATTAGGAACTAAATCTTTGTATGTTAGAATAAGATCAAAAACTAACAGTCCTGCATTGGGACCAGGAGCACATGCAATAGTAAAGAGTTTGACAAGAGAGGGATTTAAAATCTTAAACATATTGGATACTACAAGATTCCCCCGTGGAGGACCAAAGAAGAAGGGAGGAAGAAGAGGTAGACGTCCTTAAGGACTTACCAAATCCAAACAAGTTGGATTAGAGGCAGACGCCCTTAAGCAAAACATAGGTTTAAAAATTAAAATTTCACTTTAATAAGATGAAAGTCATAAACAAAAAATACAATCAAATAACATTCAGTGCAGAGATAGAAGAAAGTTTGGCTAATGCAATAAGAAGATATGTTGATCAAATCCCTATTTTAGCAATAGATGAAGTTGAAATTTCAAAAAATGATTCTCCTTTATACGACGAAACAGTTGCTCATAGAATTGGGTTAGTTCCATTAAAAATGGATAAATCAATTAATGAAAAAAGCGTAGAACAATTAGCATTTGTTGCTAAAAAAGACGGAGTGATTTATTCTGAAGAATTAAAGGGAAAAGTTTCTCCAGTATATGATAAAATCCCAATTACTGTTCTTAAAAAAGGGCAAGAATTGGAAATTCTTGCAACAGCAAGAGTTGGAAAAGGTAGCAAACACACTAAGTTTTCTCCTGGATTTATGTTTTATAGAGATGCTGTAAAAGTTAAAATAGATAAAGATTGTCCAAAAGAGGTTGTAAACGTTTGTCCACAAAAGATTCTAGCATTAGATGGAGGAAAAGTAATAATCACCGACGAAGATAAATGTGACATGTGTGAGGCTTGTACTGACCTTTGCAGAAAAATGAAAAAAGATTCAATTGTTTTAACTCCTTCAAAAGAATTGATAATCACAGTAGAATCTTTCGGACAAATTGATGAAGAAGAAATATTCAAGAGAGCACTTGATGTTTTGAAAGACGATTTGAAAGAAGTTGCAAAAAAGATTGCGAAGTAAAAAAGATGAAGATAAAATTTGAAGTAATCCCCCATAAAAATCAACGATATAATACATTAGGGGATTATTTTATAGTCGATAATACTTGCGTTATTCGTACTTCTAAATTAGGGAATAAGCGTTATGAATTCCTTGTTTTACTTCATGAATTTATTGAGTGGTTTTTAACTTCTATTAAAAAAATACCAGAAAAAAAGATTTATGCATATGACGTTGCTTTTGAAAAAAGAGTGAAGGGGGTGAATTTAAAAAAACTGATGAGCCTGGAGACCAACTAGATGCACCATATCATAAGCAACACAGAATTGCTTGCTTTTTTGAAAGAATGTTCGCATATTTGCTCTTTGTTAATTGGGACGATTACAATAAAAGACAATTGAAAGTTTGGAATAAAGGGAGATAATTATGTAATTATTGAAAAGTAGATTTCTAAAGGTTTTCACTAGAAAGTTTAAATTAAAGTTTTTATATCTAATCTTTTTCTATTTGGAATGGGTGAGATTCAAAAAGAAGATATTGCTGAATTCTGCGGAGCAACAATCGGAGATGGCTGGATACAATCAAACGAGAAATCATTTTTTCTTGCGGGAGACCCTACAGATGATAAAGAATATTATGATTTTCGTATTGTCCCTTTAATTAATAAAATTTTA
>JBBSXF010000091.1:0-3505 GCA_038045905.1 Nanobdellota archaeon | reverse complement strand
CTATAATCAAAATAAATTTAATTCACACATTTTAAAAGTCTCTTTTTCTATTTATCTTAATGAGTTTAAAAAAAGAGGAGAGGGTAGAAAAAGAAGTAAAAAAAGGATTCAAAAAATTCTGGTTTTTGTTATGGAATGATAATAGCTTCAAGGGATGGTTATTCTCTTTAATTTTCTTATTTGTTTTTATAAAATTAATTTTTTTCCCATTCTTAAATTTAGTAACAGGAACAACTCTTCCTTTGGCAATTGTAGAATCTTGTAGCATGTATCATCAAGGAAATGTTTTTTCTAATTTTAACAATTGGTTTGGAAGGCATGAAACAAAATATCAAGAGATGAATATCACAAAACAAGAATTTCAAAATTTTGGTTTTAATAGGGGGTTTAGCAAAGCAGATATCTTATTCATAGTAAAAGCAAATCCGGATAAATTAAAAGTGGGAGAGATAATTGCATTCAATTCCGGGTCAAGAGGAACTCCCGTAATTCACAGAATAATAAAAATCCAAGAAAAAAATAATGAAAAGATATTTACAACAATGGGAGATAATAACGCTAAGTTATTAGTTCCAGGCAATAATGCTGGTGGAGTTGATGAAAGAGAGATAAATGAAAATCAGCTAGTGGGAAAGGCAGTTGTTAGAATTGTTCCTTTATTTGGCTGGGTAAAATTAATATTTTTTGAAAGCTTAAAATCAGAATCAGAAAGGGGATTCTGCAAGGAAAACTAAAAGCTTTTAAATGAAGTAAATTAAAATTAGGAATACAAGAGGAAAAAATATGCTGGAATCCTGTCCTTAACCCCTTCAGGTTTTCAGAATTACACAAATTAAATGATGATAAAAAACAAATGATGGAATTCTGTCCTAAATGCGGTTCGGTATTGATTCAAAAGAAAAAGAAAGACGGATGTGCTAGATGCAGTTATACTTCAAAAGGGAAAATAAAATTAACTTCCTGTGAAAAAATAGAGGACAAGAGGGGAGAATTGGAAGTTGTAAGAAAAGATATGGAAACATTTCCAATTATAGTTGAAAAATGCAAAAAATGCGGAAATGACAAAGCATATTTCTGGACAACTCAAACAAGGGCAGGAGATGAAGCAGAAACAAAATTCTTCAAATGCACAAAGTGCGAACATACTTGGAGGGAATACAGGTAGTTAATAACTTAGAATATATGAACGATTTAGTAAAGTTTTAGTTCCATCAACTCACAATCTTCTTCTCCAATATCTCTAAAAATAAATTCTCCATCAAATTTAAAAGTTTTATAATTCAGTCTCTGCATTGTTTTAAATTGAAAATAATTTTTAAGAAGATTTTGGGATTTTAGATTTGTAGCTTCCACGATTATCCTTTCAAAATTTTTCTGCTTAGCTAACTTAATACTTCTGCTAACCATTTCTTTTGCAATACTGCACTTTCTATATTCTGGCAAAGAACCAACCATAAAAATGTGAAAAAAAGATTTTGCCTCTGTTTTTTTATCTTTTAGATAAGCTATATCAAGTGTTTCAAGAATCTTGAAAATCGGATTCATTTTACACGTAACTTTACTTAGCTCTTTTAAAGGAGTAGATGTAAATTCATCATTTAAACAAAATCCCACAATCTTTTTATTCTCTTTACAAATATAAGACAATCCCCTCTTCACTGCTTCTTTGCAGATTATACTTACAAAAAATTTGAATTCTAAATCGGTTATATTCAGACTCTTTGTCATGGACTCTTCATATAAAAATACTTTTACAACACAATTTATAGTGGAACTTACATCTTTTTCTTTAAGTAAACTATACTTCAATTTCATGCTTATACACAAAATTTAAAATTTATAAGTTTATTCATACAAATAATTTTCTCAAAAAACAACTAAGAAAAAGCCATTAATAAAATTTATAAGTTAAATCATCATTAAAACTATCATGGTCAGTAGTTTGTTTTCCCATTAAACTATACCCCCACAGGACTTTGATTATAGTTCTTTTTTTATTTTTAAAGGCGTGTAGCAATTTTCAAATAATCAAAATTAAAGTTTTTGAAAGTTAGTTTTAACTTACTTTTCTTCCAATCCGTTCAGAAAAACCGCATTTCCCGCATTTTAACAAAATTAAATTATCCTCATCAGAATAAAATATTCCTAAATCCAAAATCTGAACAAATCCGTATCCGCATTTTTTGCAAATATTAGGATAGTCTGCAAAATTATTTTTATCTTCTCCAACTCCCCCTCCTCTTGGTTCATGATGAGCCATTTTATCTTTTATGCCCAAAGAAGAAACGTCCCCAATTGATTCAACAAATCCACAAATAGAACATTCAAAGATAATCATGTTATCTTCTTCTCTAGAATTCATTAAACTATTGCATCTTTCGCAAAATCTTAAAGTCATGTTAAAAATAAATGACCCCGAAGTCAAAATAGGAAATTTCTCATTCGGGTTCATTCAGTCCTTTATGACCCCGAGGGGATTTGAACCCCCGACACCCAGATTTCTCCTCTCAAGTCGAGACTCTCTTGTCTTGATTCAATCGTAAGAGTCTGGTGCTCTAACCAGGCTGAGCTACGGAGTCATAGTTTCAGAATGGTTTATGCGTTTAGCATTGTAACCAGGCTGAGCTACGGAGTCATTATGTAAACTTATAATATAATTAATTTAAAAAACTTCTTAATTGGGCAATTTGGGGGGTTAGCAATAACTTTAAATATTTCTTATTACTATTTTTAATATGACACAAGTCATAAAAAGAGGTGGAAAAAGAAGACAGGCCTTTGACCCTTCTAAAATAAGAAAAGCAATAAAGAATACAGCAAAAGAAGCTGGCTTTTCTCCTTCAAAAGTTGAAGAAACAGTAAAAGAAGTTGGAAATGGTGTAATCGGCTTTTTCGGAAAGAAAAAAGTTGTTAAAAGCACAGACATAAGAAGGTCAATTTTAAGAAGGCTGGAAAGAAGAACAAAAGTGCTTGCTTCTAAGTGGAAAAGCTTCGAAAGAAAAAAATCAGGAAGATTTTAAATTATCTAATCCACGATTAGTTTTGATTTTAGTAGAAAGTTCTATGCAAACTTCCAATTACAAAATATTTCAATTCTAGGGCGATAGTATAAAGAACTATTTAACAAGTTGCTGTATATTTTCTATTGCGTCTGCAACAAGCTTACCTTTCTTAGTTAGTTGTATCACTTTTATCCGCCCCTTTTTTTCGAAAGAAACTAACTTAAGGTCTTCCAATGTCTGCAAAATCTTTACTGCATGGCTGTATGTACAATCCACTTCTTTAGCCAAAACACTACCGTACCTAATTCTTGTATTCTTCTTCAAAGAGACCAACATCAAAGCTGGCTTTCTTCGGAAAAAGATATCAAAATTGTCTTTCATTTTATTTAATATGTTTTCCAATGTATATATTCAGATAGTATGACGCTTTTAAACCTTTTGGAGCAAAGGGCTATGTGTAAATTCTAATCCAGAAACGTTGGATTAATGTTCCATTCATACTT
>JBBSXF010000090.1:0-2823 GCA_038045905.1 Nanobdellota archaeon | reverse complement strand
TGATATTATAAGAGCAAACCAAAGATTATGGGAAAACTTGAATGCTGGAGCTCCAGAAGTAATCATAGAAGATTTATGGGACTTGCTTCAATTCCATGTAACAACATTCTTTGATAACAGCGTCGCTAAAATTCCTCCTGCAAGACACAGAAGCGGACAACCATTAAAAACAATTATGGAAAGAATCAAAGGAAAAGAAGGAAGAATTAGAAAAAACTTAGCAGGAAAAAGAGTAAATTATTCTGGAAGAACAGTAATTTCTCCAGACCCCCACATTGGAATAAATGAAGTGGGCATTCCATTTGAAATTGCAAAAGTTGTAACAGTTGCAGAAGGAGTGACTGATTTGAATATTGAAAGATTAAAAAAATTAATTGAAAAAGGAGAAGAATATCCTGGAGCAAATTATGTAATAAGACCAGATGGAAAAAGAAAAAAGATAGCTCAAGAATTAAAAGAAGAAATAATCAATGAAATAACCCCTGGCTACAAAGTTGAAAGACATTTGCAGGATGGAGATGTTGTTTTATTCAATCGTCATCCAAGCCTTCATAGAGGAAGCTTAATGGCTCATTATGTAAGAGTTCTTCCAGGCAGGACATTCAGAATGCATCCCGCAGTTGCTGCTCCATACAACGCTGATTTTGATGGAGATGAAATGAATATTCACTCCCCACAGACAGAAGAAGCAAGAGCAGAAGCAAAAATACTTTTAGATGTAAAAAGAAATTTATTTTCTCCAAAAAATAATACAAACATGATAGGATGTATTGGTGATGCAATTACTGGAAATTACTTATTAGGTGAAGAGGAAATTTCAAGAGAATATGCAAATCAGCTTCTTTTCACAGCAGGAATTGAACATCAAATATCAAAAAAAACTGTGAGTGGAAAAGAAGTTTTCTCTGCAATACTCCCTAAAAAAATAAATTTTTCAAATGATTCTGTTCAAATTAAAGATGGAGAAGTAGTTAGAGGAAAATTAAATAAAACTCTTTTCGGAAATGAAGAAGGAGAATTCATAAAAGAACTTGAAAAAGAAGTTGGAACAACCCAGACATTTGATATAATCAAAAAAGTTTTCAATCTTGGAGTTAAATATGTTTCAGACAGAGGAATTACTATTTCTGTTGAAGATTTGGATTTAGACCAAAGTATTATTGATGCAGGAGAAGAAATAATCAAGAAAGCAGAAAAGAAAACAGAGGAAATTATAGAAACATACAATAAAGGAGAATTGGAAAGAATTCCAGGAAAAACCGACGAGGAATCAAGAGAAATTAAAATATTGCAGACATTAAATGAAGTAAGAACAAAAATAGGAGAAATAGTAAAAAGAGAATTCCTTAAAGAAAATCCAGTTAATGATATGATTCAATCTGGTGGTGGAGGAAATATTTTAAACATTACTCAAATGGCTTCTTGTGTAGGACAACAGGCTTTATGGGGAAGGAGAATAGATATTGGATATGACAAGAGAACATTATCTTTCTTCAAGCAAGGGGATTTATCTCCAAAAGCAAGGGGATTTATTAGAAGTCCATTCATTAAAGGATTGCGTCCAGATGAATTTTTCTTTGGTGCAGTTACAGGAAGAGATTCACTGATGGATACTGCGTTAAGAACTCCCAAATCAGGATATTTATATAGAAGATTAGCAAATGCACTTCAAGATTTAAGGGTAGAATACGACGGAACAGTAAGAGATAGTAACAATAACATAATCCAGTATAGATATGGAGACGATGGGATGGATGTTTCAAAACTTCATCTTAAACAAGAGATTGCACCAGGAGAATCAATTGGAATTGTAACAGCACAATCTTTCGGAGAACCTTCTACTCAAATGGCACTTAATGTATTCCACTTTGCAGGAGTTCAAGAAATGCAGATTACAATGGGATTGCCAAGACTTATAGAAATCTTCGACGCAAGAAAGAAACCCTCTTCTCCAAAAATGGAGATTTACTTAAACAAAGATTACAATAATGAAAAAGATGCAAAAGTCTTCGCTGAAAGAATAAAAGAAGTTACGTTAAAAGAAATTGCTTCTGAAGTAAATCTTAACTTCAGCAATAAAACAATTGAAATCAAGATAGACAAATCTGGATTAAGACAAACTCACAGCTCAATAAAAACAGTAGTTGAAAGATTAAATGACTTGGGATTCAGAGCAAAAGAAAAAGAAGATTCAATAATCTTAAACGCATCTGAATTTACATTCAAAGAGATTTATCGGCTTAAAGAAAAATTAAAGAAAACAATTATTTCTGGAGTTAAAGGAGTTAAGCAAATTCTTCTTGTCAAAAAGGAAAAAGATTATGTAGTTATGACTTTAGGGACAAATGTTAAGAAAATGATTGAGATGAAAGAAGTTGATAAAGATAAAATTATCTCAAACGACTTTTATGAAATGGCAGATGTATTCGGAATTGAATCTGCAAGGCAATTAATTATGGATGAAATTTACAATGTAATCAATACACAGGGATTGGATATTAATGAAAGGCATTTGAAACTTGTATCAGACGCTATGACAAATACTGGAGAAGTCAAAGGGGTTACAAGAATGGGAATTATTTCTCAAAAATCTTCAATACTTGCAAGAGCAACTTTTGAAACTCCTGGAAAACAATTCATCAACGCAACAATCAAAGGAAGCAAAGATAAATTAATCAGTGTAATAGAAAATATAATGCTAAATCAGCCAGTTCCCGTCGGAACAGGACTTCCAGGACTTCTTGTTAAAGTAATTGGTCCTTTGACAAAAAAAGAATCTGAGAAAAAGACAGCAAAGAAAGAAGTTGTAGAGGAAACGAACAA
>JBBSXF010000089.1:0-6004 GCA_038045905.1 Nanobdellota archaeon | reverse complement strand
TCCAAAGTGCAAAGAAGATTCAGTATATAAACGTGACGTTTATCTTACAATATCTGATATTAGTAAGATTTATAAGTAATCTAATTATGTATTCTCTTATGAATTTGCAAGAAGGAATAATCTCAACAAGAATGCCAATGTTAAGTGGAGCTCCTTTAAATCTCGAGATTAAACCAAAAACAAGTAAAAAAAGGAAAGCATATTCAGACTTTGATAAAACTATAATTATAGAAGACAGCATCCTAAAATGTATTAAGGTCTGTTTCTCGGAAAGTCCAAATCAATTAAAATTTGTTGGAGAATTAGTTAGAAATTATAGAGCATATCAAAAAAGTTCAGATGTCCAAGAAGTTTACAAATTATTTGGGGGATGTCCTGTCAATGTCTTAGAACAAGTTACCACTTCACTTCATATTAATGACGAATGGATGAAATTAGTTGAAAGATTGGGCTTGCTAGAATGTACAATATTAAGTAGAAATATTAGAGAATTTATAACTAAATATATAAAAGAACAATATTTGCCAATCGAAATTGAATCAATAGTTGCAAATTATCCAGAAATATATAGAGGATTTTACACTGGAAGAATAATTCCAACAGTAAGCAATGAAAATCTTGCAAGGTTAGTAAAAGAAGATATGTATATTTGTGGGGAAGAAGAAAAAAGGATATTAGAAAAATCAGGATTATCTGCAAAAAGTGTAAAAGAGAGAGGGCTTTTTATCTACGAAAAAAGATAATTATAAAAACAAAGTATCTTCAATTAAAAAATGAACACTTCGCAAAAAGAAAAAATCCTCAAAGCAGGAGAAATTGGGAAAAAAGTTAGAGAGTATGCTAAAACAATTGTAAAAAAAGACATACTTCTTATTGAACTAGCTGAAAAAATTGAATCTAAAATAATTGAACTTGGAGGAAAGCCCGCATTCCCAACAAATCTTTCAATAAATGAAATTGTGGCACATTATACTCCTTCTTACAATGACGAAACAAAGGCAACAGGCTTGCTAAAAGTAGATATGGGGGTTCATATTGACGGATATATTGCTGATTTCACATTTTCAGTAGATTTGGAAAACAATACCGAAAATAAAAAGTTAATAGAAGCAAGTGAAAAGGCATTGAAAAACGCAATTCAAAAAGCACAAAACGAAAAATCTTTAGGAGAAATAGGAACAGCAATTCAAGAAGCAATTGAATCTTATGGATTTTCTCCATTTATCAACTTAACGGGGCATGAAATGAACCAACATGAATTGCATGCAGGATTAGTAATTCCAAATATTTCAAATGACAATTCAGACAAATTGAAAAAAGGACTTTATGCAATAGAACCTTTCGCAACTAATGGAAGCGGAAAAATCTACGAGGGAAAACCTTCTGGAATTTATGCTTTGGCAGATGATAAAAATATAAGAAGCAATGACGCAAGAGAAGTTTTGAATTTTATAATTGAAGAATATAAAACTCTTCCTTTTTGTTCAAGATGGATTGTAAAAAAATTCGGAATTAAATCTTTATTTGCATTAAGGCAATTGGAAACCAACGGAAATATTCATCAATATCCGCAGTTAGTTGAAGTTTCAAAGGGGAAAGTTGCACAATCAGAAAATACAATTCTTGTTGATGAGGAAGTTATTGTAACAACGGAATAAAAAGTTATCTAAAATACATAAGCCTTAAAAACAAATTATTTAACAAAAAAGTATGATAAATAAAAGTGAAGAAAAACCTCGTTCTAAATCTGAATTAGAAAAGCAAATTATGAAAGAGTATATAGAAGAAGTGGTAGAAATAGCTGAAGAATTAGGAATAAATGTAGCAAAGAGTGTTGTTTATCCTATTGAGACTGCTTTCGCATTTCCTACAATATTTTGTAAGGCTAGAGATTATGATGATAATGCTCCAAGACTCGGATATGGGAATCTTGCAAAAGGCTGGACTATTGCGGGGGGAATTTTGGGGAGTATTGGAATGTACACAACATTAGCGTTAACAAATCCAAAGTTGATACTTCCAATTGCATTAACACAGGTAGGAACAAATTTAGCAAGTGGATATTATGAATGGAAAAAAAGTATTAAAGAAAGAGCA
The DNA here is from genome assembly GCA_038045905.1 of Nanobdellota archaeon. Taxonomy (GTDB): domain Archaea; phylum Nanobdellota; class Nanobdellia; order Pacearchaeales; family GW2011-AR1; genus RBG-13-33-26. The sequence continues at coordinate 3,907 of JBBSXF010000089.1, read as the reverse complement.
AGGTTTTAGCTGGAAGATTAATTCTTTTAAAAAACCTAAGAGGGTAGAAAATAAAAGGTAGCTAATAATATAACTCTCCATTTTGTTCAACTAATTACAAACGCTTTAAATAGAAGAAAAGTTTAAAAGTAGGAAAATCATACTTTATTACATGGAAATAATAAAAATAAATCAGAAAGGACAAATCGTCATTCCGCAAAAGATAAGAAATGAATTTAAGATAACTGAAGATTCTGTTTTAGCAATTGATAAAATAGAAGGACATATTATTATAAAAAAGATAGATGTAGAAATTTTAAACAAGATTAAAAGAAGTTTGGAAGATATAAAACGAGGCAGGATAAAAGAATGGAAAGCTTAATCCTTTTGCTCTTTTAATTTCTTTACAATAAAAGTTTCATAATTCTTTATTTCAGAAATTATTTTATTTATTGTTTCCTGTTGCATTTTCTTATTGCTTATTCCAACAGCCAAAATAATCATAAACTGATTATAAACAAGAAAGTATAGCCTCTTTTCTCCAAATTTTTTCTCTCTAAAATAGGGTCTTCCAAGGGGCTTGCCTACTGTTCCTCCTTGTTCTTTCAATTGTTCCATAATATTTCTAACCCTTTTTTTGTCAGATTCATCTAAATTATAAAAATCGCTATCAAATTCGCTTGTGGTAAATACCCTAAACATAAAGAAAAGAAGCCAGATTAACTTAAATAATTTTTCTAAATAAAAGTTAATAATTAAAACCCTCAATCTTTGTTCAACAGATAATTAAAATTGTTATCACCTCTTTTTCAACATTACAAATTTACCAACATAATTGTTTTTATTCAGCGAAAAATATTGTCCGAAGGCAGATTTTGAGCCATCAATAAGCGAACGACTTTGGAGTTCGCCCATCATCCCAAATAAGAATTATCCATTGGAATTGCCGCCTTGGCTGATTTAAGATATTCAGATTCCATTTTTTTGTATAACTCAATTGTTGATTTATTCACACTTGGTCTTATTTTTTTCAATGCTTCTATGAAATCTGATTTTTTTACCTGCTTTGAATTAATATCTGCTCTTAATGCAAAATAAGCAGCTTCTCTTGTTACAGCTTCCAAATCCGCTCCCGTATATCCATCTGTTTGCTTAGCTATTTCTATCAATAAATTTTCTTTTTCTTTTTCGGTAAATAATTTCTTGCCATCTCCCAAAGGCATTTTTTTTACATGAATTTTTAAAATATTAAATCTTCCCGCTTCATCAGGAGCATTAACTAATAATATTTTATCAAATCTTCCAGGACGAAGTAATGCTGTATCCAACATATCGGGGCGATTAGTTGCTCCTAAAACAATCACACTTTTCAAATCTTCTAATCCATCCATTTCTGCAAGCAATTGATTCAACACTTTAGCATCTTCCCTAGAAGAGTTATTTTCCCCGCTTCTTCTAACTGCTATAGCATCAATTTCATCAATAAAGATAATACAAGGAGAAACTTGTCTTGCTCTTTCAAAAATTTTCTGAATTCCTTTATGAGATTCATTAACCCATTTACTCAATAAAGAGGGTCCCTTGATTTGAATAAAATTTGCTTCTGTTTCTTTCGCAACTGCTTTTGCTAAAAGAGTTTTTCCTGTTCCAGGAGGTCCGTAAAGCAAAACTCCTTTTGATGCTTTTATTCCCATTCTTTCAAAACTATCAGCATGTTCCATTGGCCATTCAACAGCTTCTCTTAATTCTTGTTTAACACTATCCACTCCACCAACAGATTCCCATTCTACATTGGGGGTTTCTACAAGGATTTCTCTCATCGCACTAGGACGAACTGTTTTCAAAGCATCAATAAAATCAGAATGACTAACAATTAATTTTTCTAAAATTTCTTGAGGAATTTTTTCATCTTTATCTAAATTCATTTGAGGAAGTAATCTTCTAAGAACAGCAATAGCTGCTTCTTTAGTCAAAGATTCTAAATCAGCCCCAACAAACCCATGAGTAATTCCTGCTAACTCATCCAAATTAACTTTTTTATCCATAGGCATATTTCTTGTGTGAATTTTCAAAACTTGAAGTCTTCCTTCTTTGTTAGGAACAGAAATCTCTAATTCTCTATCAAATCTTCCAGGTCTTCTCAATGCTTCATCAATAGAATTAGGACGATTAGTTGCTCCAATCACAATAACTTTTCCCCTTGACTTTAATCCATCCATCATTGTTAATAATTGTGAAACAACTCTTCTCTCAACTTCTCCTTGAACTTCTTCTCTTTTTGGAGCAATTGAATCAATTTCATCAATAAAAATAATCGCAGGAGAATTTTTTTCGGCTTCTTCAAAGATATCTCTAATTTTCTTTTCTGATTCTCCGTAAAACTTTGACATAATTTCAGGCCCATTAAGCAAAATAAAATTAGCATTTGTTTCATTTGCAACTGCTTTAACCAAAAGAGTTTTTCCAGTTCCAGGAGGTCCATGTAATAAAACTCCTTTTGGAGGCTGTATTCCTAATCTTTCAAAAATTTCTGGATGTTTCAAAGGAACTTCAACTAACTCTCTAATTTTTTTAATTTCTCCAGTTAATCCCCCAATATCTTCATAATAAATTTTAGAAATGTTTTCGTCGCTCAATTCAACTGCTTTAGGATTAAGTGTAACTTCTGTATTTTCTGTAATTATTACTGGTTGATTTGGATTAGTAGAAACAATCATAAATTTTATTTGAGTAACTCCTCCGCCCATTCCGCCAAAACCCATTCCGCCCAATATATCTCCAAGATTTCCGAATATATCATCCATATCTCCAAATTCTTCTGACATTAAATCTTTTCTTCTTTGAACTCCACCTAAGACAACAATGTCCCCTTTCATAACTGCTCTCCCTAACAATCCTCTTCTTAAATTGTCAGAATCTGCTTGAATCATAATTCCTTTTTGTGCAGGAGCAATAGTAATCTTTTTTGCTTCTTTAATTTCTGCTTTTGTAATTGTAACCATATCCCCAATTCCAGTTTTTGTATTTTTTCTTAAAATTCCGTCTATTCTAATAATTCCTTCTCCAACATCTGCTGGATATGCTCTATCAACAATTGCTACTGTCTCCCGGTTTCCTTTAATAATGATTACATCTCCTCTTCTAATATCAAGTTCTCTCATTATTTCAGAATCAATTCTAGCAATTCCTTTATATGCATCATCTTGCATTGCTTCAACAACTTTCAATTGTATTGTTTTTTCTTTGGGCATTTTTATATCTCTTTCTCCTTTTCTTGTTCTCTAAAATTTAAACTTAATTTTCCCATATCCTCAAAGCATAATCTTACCATGTCGTTCATTATTTTTTCCTGTTCTCTCATGAATGAAACTATTTCTTTGGGAATTGAAACAGCGTAGCTGTTTCCTACCAATCTCATTTTTACGTGAAATTCTTTGTTTTTTAATGTTGTGAATCTCTCATACTCTTGTTCATCTGCCGGATGTATTATTTTTTCGTTGCATTTTGGACAAAGCATAATTCTAAATAAAAAATTATTCTTTACCAGTTGTGCTTTTTTCATTTTAGTATTGCACTTATTGCACAAAATAGTATTGTCAAAAATATCAACTGTCATTTTATTATTTATATTCTCCTTTTAAAGCACCAAAGCGGAAATATTGAATCCCATAATTATTTGAAGAAGAATCTAATCTCGAATAAGCTTGTTTAGTATACAAATTGTAATTCTTGCACTCAATTGATGATGTTAACTGATACATTTTATAAGTTATACCCCATGATTATAACCACATCGACGATGTGGTCGATTGAAAGGAGGTTGTGTGTATACACAACATGTATACATTACAAATATACACTATTTAAATATTTCTATAATCAAAATAAATTTAATTCACACATTTTAAAAGTCTCTTTTTCTATTTAT
>JBBSXF010000088.1:0-1676 GCA_038045905.1 Nanobdellota archaeon | reverse complement strand
CTAACCCACAATTTAATCTTGGAAAAAGAATATTTGCCTTTTCTAAAAATGATTCTATGTTGTCTAGATAGTTATAACTATTATATAATCGTGTTAAAAGTTCTCTATCAACTTCTCCAGATTCAAATTTTCGTCTTACATCATTAGCAAGTTCTATTATTTTGTTCTTTGTAAGTGTAGTTTGCACAGACATTATGATGGCCTCCGAGAAAAAATCAATTAAACCCCTATTAGTAATTCTCTATAAATGGTCATAGGATGCTTTTAAACATTTCTATGCTCAAGCTTGAATGTAATGTTAACATGCCCCGTAGAGTTTACATTACACTATTTTTTGAGCTGTTAAGTAAGCGTCACCTCATTTATAAAAGAAAAATTATATAAAGCAGATTTGAATTAAAAATAATATAATGAAACTCCAAATAAAAAAATCTTTTTCTGGAAGAGAGATACCAAAAAACACTCAATTTACTTATGATAAAACCTCTTCAAAAAGACCTGCATGGATACATGTCAAAAATTTGCCTAAAAATGTTATGTTTTTGAGTACAAGAGCAAACGGAAAAATCCATCATTATAGAGTTTATCTTTCAACAACAATTCCCTTATATTTACCAACTAATAATACAAAAGAAGAGATGGAAAAATTCTATGATAAATTTGCACAGATTTATGATGATGAATTAGAATCAAGGAATTCCAAAGCAACAAAATTTTTATTTGATAAGGTTAAGTTGCCAAGAAATGCCAAAATATTGGATCTTGGTGCGGGTAGTGGGATTTCTTCCGTACCTTTAGTAAAAATGGGATATGAAAATATTACTCTTTTAGACTTTTCAGAAGGTATGCTTGCAAAAGCAAAACGAAAAGAAGAGTTAAAAAATTGTAGATTCATCAAACAAGACATTACCAAATTAAAACTTAAAGAGAAGTACGACTTAATATTTAGTATTTTTTCTTTTGCTTCTAGTAGTTATTTTGATGACAAAGAAATGTCAAAATTGTGGAAAAATGTAATAACTCTCTTAAAACCAAAAGGATACTTATTATTGATGGGAAATGATTTCGAACCACCTAAAAACATAATTAAGAAAATTAAAAGTGGTAAATATGAGATTATACCTGGATATAAAGCGCAATGGTATCTTGGAAAGAAAAATAACTAATAAAAATTATGCGTTATCCTGCAGATAACCTAATTAAATCCAGCCATCTATTTCCCCCTAATTCCAAATTAACTCCTGTTCTTTCAGATGGTACTTCATCAGTAGTTAAATGATTTTCTATAAAGTTACGCAAAATTATTAAAAATTACTTTGAAAACATTGGCTTATATCGTGGCCAGTGAATTACTAAAAGGTATACATGTAAAATAGCAAAGATAAAAGCAATCCACCATCCCGTAAAATCAAGAAATACATGGAACAGCACGATATTAACAGTTATAGGAGCCATTAAAACAACTCCGAATGCCGACCATTTATTGAATATAAACATCACGCCAACTATAATGAATATTATAGACATAAGGTAGAACATATAGCCTGTGTTAAACAAAGCCGTCATGAATGCTGTGGCGGCCTCATTGAATTGTGGTGGTGGAAGAAACTGGAAAATGCCAGAAAACCCTGCAAACAAGATATAAAGACCTAAAACAATCTGAACAGTCCTGACAA
>JBBSXF010000087.1:0-3024 GCA_038045905.1 Nanobdellota archaeon | reverse complement strand
GAACAATTATTATCTCATCTTCTACCAGTCATAGCTTGGAATAAAGGAGGAATTAATTACAGACAAGGTTCTAACTTAATTGTAAAGAAAAAATGAAAATCTTATTTATCTGCAAATATAATGCATTTCGTAGCAGGATTGCTGAAGAATATTTCAATAAAATAAATAAAAATCCAAAGATAACTGTAATTAGTCGCGGACTTCTTATGGGAGGAAAACCAGATAAAGAGGCAGTAGAAATTCCTAAGAAAATTTTAGGGATAAATATCATTAAAAGAAAACCCCTCCCAGTAAAAATTCAAGAACTTATTGATGTAGATTTAATTGTTGTTGTTGCAAACGACATTCCAAAGAAAATTTTTGATTATCAACTTGTTAATTTAAAGAAAAAACTTGTAATCTGGAAGATAAAAGATGAACAAAATAGAAACATAAAGAATATTAAGAAGATTACCTTATCAATAAAAAGAAAAGTGGATAAATTAAACAGGAAGCTGGAAAAAAGAAAATGAGAATAAGAAAAGCAACTAAGAGAGATATACTAAAATTGATAATGATAGTAAAGGGGGTAAAAAGCATAGAAGATTATCCTGGTGAATATAACAAACTATTATTTGAAGGTATATTGAAAGATAAAGATACAATACTCCTGGTTGCAGAGATTGATAAAGAAATTGTTGGATTTGAAGAGATTAAGATAGACAGAAAAGCAAAGAGAATTTATGGAGAAAGTCTGGCAGTTTCTAAGAAATTTAGAGGAAAAGGTGTAGGCAAGCAATTATTTTCTAAACTCGAAGGATATGCTAAAAAATATAATATCAAGAGAATTTCTCTTTTGGTAAGAGAATGGAATATTCCCATGAACAAATTAGCAAAAAGTAATAATTATAAAATCTCAGATAAGTTTAATTTTTGGGAGAAAAAATGAACACAGAAATAATTAAAGGGTTTAGAGATTTTATTGGAGAAGAAGCTGAAAAAAGACAGCAAATAAAAGAAATTCTTGCAAAAACTTTTAGGAAATATGGATTTGAAGTAGCAGAAACTCCGATGATAGAAAGTGAAGAATTTGTCAAAGGAGAAAATAAAGAAGATGAAGCGGTTAGCGATATTTACAAGCTTAAAGACAAGGGAGAAAGAAATCTCGCCTTAAGATACGAATTCACATTTCAATTAAAAAGAATTGCAAATAATAAAAAACTTCCATATAAAAAATATCAAATAGGGGAAGTTTTTAGAGACGAGCCAACAAATTCTAGAAGATTTAGGCAATTCACACAATGCGATATTGATACAATTGGAAGTACCACAAAAGATGAAGCAGAAATTTTAGCTGTTGCTAATGAAGTTCTTAACAAAATAGAAATAAAAAATGAAATTTGTGTGGGAAATAGAAAATTAATAAATGAAATTCTTGAAAAAGAAGCAATAAAAGACAAGCAAAGTGTTCTAAGAGAAATTGACAAATTTGATAAATTAACTGAAAAAGAAATAAAAGTTAACCTAAAAAAATTTGGAGCAGAAAAACTTGTTAATATTTTCAAACAGCCAGAAACTTATTTTAAAAAATATGAATCATACAAAGAAATTGAAGAATTAAAAAAATTCTGTAAATATTATAATTTAAAGATAATTTTCCAACCAAGTTTAGTGAGAGGGCTTTCTTATTATAATGGAAATGTTTTTGAAATAAAAAGCAAAGAGATGAAGGAAACAATTTGTGGAGGAGGAAGTTATCTAATCAACGGAATTCAATCAACAGGAATTGCATTTGGATTAGACAGATTAGCAATGCTATCAAAAATAAATAATGAAAAAGAGAAAATTCTTGTTTTATCAATTGACGAAGATAAAAAAGCAATTGAAGTTGCTCAAAAATTAAGGGAAAAAAGGGAAAATGTTATAATGTTTTACGGAAAGCCGTCAAGAGCATTGGAATATGCAAATTCTTACAAAATTGGAAAAGTAATATTCATTGGAGAAAAAGAAGTAAAAGAAAAAAAGATAAAAATCAAGGATATGAAAACAGGAAAGGAAAGTGTGCTGAAAATTTAAGTTATAATGGTAAAAAAGAAATGGAATATTGAATCAAAGAGTTATTTTGCTCGCATAAAAATAAAGAAAAATGAAAAAGATGGGGAGTATTATGATATCGTCTTTGGTTTAAAAGGACAAACAGATCATGAAATGCACACTCATTATGGGATAAGAGTTGTTGCAGAAAATGGAATTATCGGGGGGAAAGTATTTTTTATTCAACCAAGAAAGGCGACCTCTCATTACAGGGAGGAAACAATAAACCCAAAAACAGGAGAAGTAATTTCTAAGTTGGATAAACCTTTTGAAGGAGTTACTGGAAAAACGGGAGCAGAATTTCATTACGGAACAATTTATGATGAAGAAAAGAAAATGTTATTTTTGACGAAATTTAAAATTATAGAGTTCGATGAACCACAATAATTCTCTATTTAATAATATTTAGTAAAATATATTAATCTATTCTCATTAAGTTATTTATGAAGAAGAAGTTATCTTTTTGGGATATTCTTGCGTGGGTTGTGCTTATTGGAATATTCATATGGGTGTTGCTTAAAGCTATTGGAATAATATAACTAATAATTTTTCACTAGGCTTTTGTCTCTATCAATTGATTTTTCCTTTTTCTCTAATACTCCAACCCATTAAATTAAATAACTTTGATAATTTTTTATACATATTATGTCTATCTTTAGAAGTTTCAAATAATGATGATTCCATAAATATATCATATACTTCAGATATTTTTAATCCAAAATAATCCAAAAACATTTCAAAATCTAAAACATCATTATCTATTAATATTGCTAAATGATTATAAAAATCAAACAATTTAGAATCTGATACAAGGATTATGTCTCTCTTCTCTTTGTTAGATTTCGTTCTATTAAATTTATCTTCATATTCTTCCATCTCTTTAGTAATTTCTCTTTCATTTTTAACTATCTCAGTAAATGTTTTATTTTGTTCATTATAATAATTATTTTT
>JBBSXF010000086.1:0-8197 GCA_038045905.1 Nanobdellota archaeon | reverse complement strand
TCTTTAATCATTTAATACAAAATTCAAAGAATTATAAAAAGGTTCTTATCAGCCATGAGTACAAATTTAGTAGGAAGGTCAAGTCGAACGATTTTGCGAATGCGAGGAAATTTAAAGGCAATGAGCGAGGTCGCGAGTTAACGAAACCGGAGGTGTCGTCATCAGCCATGAGTACAAATTTAGTGGGAAGGTCAGGCGAACGAAACCGGAGGTGTCGTCGCTATTCTAGATATATCGCGGGTTTTCCCGGCTTAGCTTTCTTGGATTTATTTTCTGGGTCGTATTTATCCTTTTCATTTACTGCATAAATAGAAGCAGTCAAACCTGTCTTTTTTTCTATTGTTTCTTTTGCTTCTTTAAATAATTCTTTTTCATTTGGAAGAGCATAAACAAAAACTTTCTTCTTATTTCCTACAATTTTTAAGATATTATTTATATCTCCAACAAGGTTATCAATTATTTTTTCTTGCTCTTCAAATTTATCATTTATTTTCTTATCATCGGCAACAGGCCATTTTACCAATGAAATAAATCCTTTGTTTCCTAATTTAGCCCAAAGTTCTTCTGTAATATGAGGACAGAAAGGAGTAATCAATTTTAGTAAATTCTCCAAATCCCCTTTAGAAATTTCTTTTTCTTCGGAAATAAAATCTACAAATTGCCTTAATTTAATTATTGCAAAATTATATTGCATTTCTTCAATATCTTTTGAAATTTCTTTGATTAACTTGTTTATTTTACTTTCAATTTTTTTTGAAGATTTTCCTTTTTTAACATTTGTTACAAAAGTTATAAATTTATTAATAAATTTGTGCATACTTTCTATTCCAGTATCACTCCAAGAAGAATCTTTATCTGGAGACGCAACAGAAACTAAAAATATTCTCAATGTATCTGCACTATATTTTTTTATAACATCCAAGGGATCAACTACATTTCCTCTTGATTTAGACATTACTACTCCGTCTGCACCATGGACCATTCCTTGGTTGAATAAGTGGTAAGTCGGTTCATCCAAATTAGTTAATCCCAAATCTCTCAAGAATTTTGTATAAAATCTAAAATAAATCAAATGCATACAGGCATGTTCTGCTCCTCCAATATACAAATCAATAGGCATCCAATATTTTACTTTCTTCTTATCAAAAATTTCTTTTTTATTTTTGTTGTCACAATACCTAAAGAAATACCAGGAAGAATTAACAAAAGTATCCATTGTATCTGTTTCTCTTCTTCCTTTTCCTCCGCATTTTGGACATTTTGCGTTCACAAATTCTTTATTTCCAATAAGAGGATTTTTTTCATTTGTGAATTTTATATTTTCAGGAAGTTTTACCGGTAAATCTTTTTCGGGGACAGGAACAATTCCACATTTATCACAATAGATTATAGGAATAGGAGTTCCCCAAAATCTTTGTCTTGAGATAAGCCAGTCCCTCAATTTGTAATTAACAACTTTTTTTCCTAATTTTTTAGATTCAAGGAATTTAGTGAGGTGTTCTTTAGCTTCATCATTAAGCAGTCCGTTAAATTCTCCAGAATTAATTAAAATCCCGTCATAAGGATAAGCTTTCTCTTGTTTAAATTCAGAAGTTGTTGGTTTGATTACCTGTTTCATTTTAATTCCATATTTTTTTGCAAAATCAAAATCTCTTTGATCGTGACTAGGAACAGCCATCACCATCCCGCTTCCATAGTCTGCAACAACAAAATTTCCAGCATAAACAGGAACTTTTTCTTTAGTCATAGGATTAATAGCATAACTTCCAGTAAAAACTCCTTCTTTTTCCAAATCAGCTAAATCTTTTTCCGAAGTGGATTTTAATCTTTTTAAAAAATCGTCAACTTCTTTTTTCTGTTCCTTTGTTATCAGTTTTTCTAATTCTGGATGCTGTGCAGAAACAACCATAAAAGTAACTCCAAAAATTGTATCAGGACGGGTTGTAAATATAGGCCATTTTTTTCCATTTATCTCAAATAAAATTTCTGTTCCATTAGACTTTCCAATCCAATTTCTTTGCATAGATTTTATTCTTTCAGGCCAATCTTGAAGAGTATCAATTTTTTCATAAAGTTCATCTGCATAATCTGTTATCTTAAAAAACCATTGATCTAAATGTTTAATTCTTACATTAGTCTCTTTATGAACCCAGCATTTTCCATTATGAACCTGTTCGTTTGCTAAAACCCCATTGCATTTATCACACCAATTAACAGAAGCAACTTTTTTGAAAGCTAGTCCTTTCTCAAGCATTTTTAAAAAAATCCATTGATCCCACTTATAATAATCTGGTTTGTGGGTTTCAACCATCCTTATCCAGTCATAAGTTAAACCTAAAGCTTTTTGCTGAACAATAAAATTAGCAATAGCTTCGTCAGTATATTTTTTAGGATGAGACTTATTTTTTACTGCCGCATTTTCTGCCGGCAATCCAAAAGAATCAAATCCCATTGGATGAAGAACATTAAATCCACTCATAATCTTAAACCTAGCAAAAATGTCTCCAACGGTATAATTAAAAGCATGTCCTATATGAAGTCCGCTTCCAGAAGGATAAGGAAACATTTCAAGAACATAATATTTTTTCTTTTTAGAGTCCTCTTTAACTTCAAAAATTTTCTTTTCTTCCCATTTTTTCTGCCATTTCTTTTCTATTTTAACAAAATCAAATTCCATTATGAAAATTCTTCAAATTTTTATTTGTGCTTAAGTTTCCTGCTTCTGTCATGATTAAAATAAGAATAATAAACTTTTAAATATTCTTCTTTACTTCAATAAGCATGGAAAAGATAAAGGCATACATGAATGGAGAAGTAATTTTTAGTGCAGATTCTGAAGCATATTCACTTTATCAAAAAAGTCATTTTGGAGAGCCAAACGAAGACAAAATACAATATTCTCTAACCGAAGCCCTATTCTTAATTCAAAAAGGGAAATTAGATATTTTCTCAAATAAGAAAAAACTTACAAAAGCAGAATTTATTAGCAAAATAAGAAAAATTGACAAAAAAATACAGATAAAATACCCTGTTTTCAAAGATTTAAGAGAAAGAGGATATGTTGTTAAAAGTGCATTAAAATTCGGTGCAGACTTCAGAGTTTATGACAAAGGAGCAAGTCCTGGAGAAAAGCACGCTAAATGGGTTGTTTTCTGTGACCACGAATCACAAAAACTTACTTGGCACGATTTTTCAGCTAAAAATAGAATTGCACACTCTACAAAAAAGAATCTCTTGCTCGCAATAGTTGATGAGGAAGGAGACGTTAGCTATTATGAAGTAAGCTGGCTTAAGCCATGATAATACTAATCAGATAACCATAATTTTTATTAACAAGATTAATTCTTTTATACTATGACACAAGATGGTATGCAAATAAGAGAGAGAATAATTTCTTTTATCAGATTAAGAGGACCAAGTTTGCCTGTTCAAATTGCAAAAGAAACAGGATTGAGCATATTATTTGCTTCTGCATTTCTTTCAGAGATATTCGGAGAAAAAATAGTAAAAATAAGCAATATCCGAATTGGAAGTTCTCCACTTTATTTTATGACTGGACAAGAACCCCAATTAGAAAGATTTTCTCAATATCTAAAAAGCAAAGAAAAAGAAGCTTTCTTATTATTAAAAGAAATGAAAATTTTAAGAGATTCTGAACAACAGCCAGCAATTAGAGTTGCGTTAAGAGAAATAAAAGATTTTGCAATTCCTTTTGAAAAAAATAACGAAGTATTCTGGAGGTATTTCTTAGTTGAAGAACCTAATGAAATAAGACAAAGTATAAACGAAATGGTAAATGAATCACTGCAAGAAAAAAAAGAAAATATAATAGAAGAGATAGAGGTTAAACCAGAAATAAATAATCCAAAAAAAGAGGGGATAGTTAAAGAAAAATCAATAAAAAAACCAAAGCAGGAAACCAAACCAAAAAAGACAAATAAAGCAGATAAAAAAGATGAAAACTTTTTCAATAAAATAAAAGATTTTTTGGCAAAAAAGAAAATAGAAATCATTGATATAAAAGACTTCCAAAATGATGAAGCAATATTAAAAGTTAAAAAAGGAAACAATGAAGAGCTTCTTTTTGTATTTAATAAAAAAGTAATTTCAGAAAAAGAACTGCTAAAAGCAAACAAGAAAGCAACTGAAATTAAGCTTTCTTATAGTGTCCTTTTTCTAGGAGAGCCGTCTAAAAAATTAAGTGAATTAGTCTCTGCAATAAAAAATCTTTCTAATATAGACAGATTAGAATAAAAAAATAATTAAAATTTATATTCTAAATTTTCTGGAGAATAGACTCCTATTGGTTCTTGTACTGAAGCATCGTCTTCTGGTGAACTCTTAACTTTGAGCTCCTTAACCCGAGGTACAATAGTCCCTCTTGAATTTTCTGCCCAACGGACAAGCATTTCATCTTCAGTAAAATCATCTGTTAATTCTGTTGTCATTTTTACCTCCAATAATTTAATTATGGAAGATTAAAAATAATTACTCTTATTTATATGCTTTATGTATAAGAAATACTTATTTAATTTTATGAAAAGAAACCTTTAAATAACTAAAAAATAGAAAAATAACATGGGAAAAACCAAATCAAAATCTATAAGAAAAGCAACCAAAACTCTTAATGTCGAGGGAGTTAAATTTAATGAGAATTTTGATAAAAATAAAAGGATATTAGAAGGGTTAACCCTTAGTAAAAAACTAAGAAACCAAATGGCGGGGTTATTTACAAGAACAAAAAAACAAGAGATGGTTGCTGAAAAAAAGATGCAATAAGGAAGACTTTTAAATTATCTTTTTCTAATCTGTTTTATACATTTATGGCTCTATAGCTCAGTGTCAGAGCGCTGCCCTCATAAGGCAGAGGCCGGGAGTTAAATTCTCCTTAGAGCCATTGTTAAAAAAATTAGTTGAACGGTTCGAAAGGAGCAAGAAAGTTTCATTTACTTTCTTATTAATCATATTAGGAATAATAACCTATTTTTCAAGTATACCTGGAAGCACAATTTCCTTTGGTTCTATTTGGCCATCAATAATTTATCATTCAGGTATATTTGCAGGATTTGCTTTTTTTCTCTTAGCAATTTTTGTAAAGAAAAAAATTGAGGTTAAAGATATAATTTTAACAATTTTAATTTCATTAGTCATAGCAATATTAGACGAAATTCATCAATCATTTGTTCCTTTAAGAAGTTCGGGATTAGAAGACATAACAATAGACTTGATTGGAGTAATTTTGTCAGTAAGCTTATATTATTTAATTAAGAAATTAGATTAATTTTGTTTTTTATTATTTTCCAATTTTCTTTTATATGGTAGATTTTCTTTCCTCTTTCTACCAAGGTAGGTTCTTTTATCTTTTTTCTAATTTTCTTTTACATGGTAGCTTTTCTTTTTTTAAAAGAAAAACCCCTTTTCTACCATGTTGGGTTCTTCCAATCTTCCGAAGGAAGTTGGCGAAGTGGATTTCCTGTTCACTTCTCGGTTTCCTCCTTTCTAAAAGAAAAACCCCTTTTCTACCACGTTAGGTTCTTTTTTCAAAAGAACCCACTTTTTCAAATTCAACTTCTTCATTGATTAATTTTTTCAGAGTTTCTTTCAAATCCTTTGTTTTAACCCTTATTTGTTTAGTTGTATCTCTATCTCTTATAGTCACATCATTATTCTTCAAAGAATCTTCATCTACAGTAATGCAAAAAGGAGTTCCGATTTCATCATTTCGTGCATATCTTCTTCCTATGCTTCCAGATTCATCATAAACAACATTCCATTCTTTTTTTAAATCAGCAATTACGCTTCTGCATATTTTTTCAAATTCTTCTTTCTTAACAATAGGAAAAACAGCAACCTTAATGGGGGATAAAATTGGGGGAAGCTTTAATACAACATTCTCTCTTTGTTTATCATAATAATATGCTTTTGTAAGGACAGCTAAAAATGCTCTTTCCATTCCAAAAGTAGGTTCAATAACTTTTGGAAGAACTTTTTTCTTATATTTTTCATCAAAAATTTCCATATTTTGTTTGCTTTCTTTTTGATGTTGTGTTAAATCATATTGTCCCCTATTTGCAATTCCTCCAAGTTCCACACTTCCAAATGGATATTTATAGTCAATATCAAATGTCGCAGAACTATAATGACTTAATTCTCCTTTAGTATGTTCTCTTATTTTTATTTCAAAAAGACCAATAGAATGATACCAAATAATTTGTTCAGCAAGCCAATAAGCGTGCCATTCATCTAATCTTCCTTCTTTCAACATTTGTTTGATAGTTGTTTCTTTAAGAGTATCTTTTCCAGAAGCTTGAGTTTCAGAATCAAGGATGTTTAATTTTAAATTCAAATGTTTATCGGTTAACAAATCACATTTTTTTTCTTCTGGATTAATAAAAAACTCAAATTCAGCAATATTAAATTCTCTGCTTCTAAATAAAAAGTCTCTTGGAGCAATTTCATTTCTAAAACATCTTCCAATTTGAGCAATGCCAAAAGGTAACTGCATTCTCGAAGTTTGCTGAATAAGCTTGAAATCCATAAACATTCCTTGAGCAGTTTCTCCTCGTAAATAAGCGTCTTCTGCATTTAATGCTCCAACCTTTGTCTTGAACATTAAACTGAATTCTCCCAGCACCTCATACTCCCCCCCACAATCACATTTAACTTTTCCAACTTCAGATTTATCTATCTTAGTTGATTTTTTGCATTTCTTACAAGTTACTGCAATATCATTAAAATTAGCAATATGTCCAGAAGCTTTCCATGTTCTTGGATGAGAAATAATGCTTGCTTCCATCCCCACCATATTTGGATTATCATAAACAAAAAATTTCCACCATTCTTTCTTAATATTATTAAATAATTCAACTCCTAAAGGACCAAAATCCCAAAAACCAGAAAATCCCCCGTAAATATCTGAACTTCTAAAAACAAATCCTTTAGTTTTGCAAAAATTGGTGAGTTCTTCTATGGTAATTGATTTATTATTTTCTGGTTTTTCTTCTTTAATCTCTATTTTTTTATCTTGGATGTTTTCTTTAAAGCTATATTTCCAGCCAGGTTTCCATTTTCCTACTTCTCTCCAATCTTCTTTTATTGCTTGTTCCCATGATTTTCTATGTAATAACACTTCAAGAGCAAGTTGTGGAGCTTTATGAGCAACTATTGCAATATGTTTACCAGCATAATTATTAACTAAATAATTCAAAAATTCATTAATCCTTTTCTCAACATCTATTAAAGATTCCCCGTTTGGAAAAGGAATGTTAATATGTTCAGAATAATTAATTTTATTTTCAGATGCTCCATTTAAATCTCCATAATTACATTCTCTCAATCTTTTATCCTCTATAATTTTATATTTACCTTCAAAACTAATTTTTGTTGAATCAACTGCCTTTTTTAAATCAGAACAGAATATCACCTCAAATTTTTCTTTATTTTGTTTAGTTAATTCTTTTGATTGTTTTATTCCAAGAGCAGATAATTCTCCTTGATTTTGCCCAGTAGAAAGTTTCTTCTCATTATCAATAGTCGTACCATGCACAAAATAAGTGATAACAACTTCTTTTTTCTTTGCAATTTCTTCTTTCTCCTTATTTTCTAGTTTATCTTTTTGTTTTTTTACCATATTCTTATTTGGGTTTTCTACCATGGTAGGTTCTTTCTGCATTTCTGTGCAGAATGGGGGAGCTTCTGCTCTCACTTTTTTCAAAAGAACCCCCTTTTCAATAAATTCTTTTGCCTTCTTTTCAGCTTGTTTTTCTGACTTTCCAAGATAAGCGAGAGTTTTAGTTTTTACTTTTCCGTCAATTCTTTTGTTCTCATTAAGATAATAATAATCCTTTCCACTTATCACTTTCTTGACAACAAAAGCCATAAGAATAGTTAGGCACTACAAGATATTTAAATCTTTTGTGATAAAAAATAAAATTTTTTCTTCTAACAATTTTAATCTCTAAATTTAGGTTTTCTTATTTTTTCCATACTCTCTTTTATCATTATAGCAATTGTTGTTAAAGATTTTACATTTTCAACAAAAAAAACATTAGCTACTTCTTCTGTCTTTAATCCTTGTTTATGGGAAATAGCATCAATAATCATTAAATTTTTTACGTCAATTTTATGCTTTTTATATAAATCAAAGCTGTGTTGCATGATTAGGGCAACATTACTGGTATTATCTCTAAATTTGCTT
>JBBSXF010000085.1:0-10258 GCA_038045905.1 Nanobdellota archaeon | reverse complement strand
TCTCGAGAATAATTATTTTTCGGTTTTGAAAAATCAAACTCCGGACAAAGCCGATGATTAAAAATCTTTATAACTTAACATATGTTGAATAACTTATGGATAAAAAAACAAAAATATTAGCAGTAGGGGATATTCATGGGGATACAGGGTTAGTAAGAAGACTCGCAGAAAAAGCAGTGAAAGAAAATGTAGACTTAATTATATTAGCAGGGGATTTAACTTTAGCGGATATGTCTACAAAAAATTTAATTGGCCCGTTTATGAAAGCAAAAAAGCAAGTTTTGATTATTCCTGGAAATCACGAGCCATTAACAACAGTTGATTTTCTTACAGAGATGTATCCTAATACAAAAAATATCCATGGCTATTCTTTCAAAAAAGATGATTTAGGAATATTCGGAGCAGGAGCAGGGGACATTGGAATAAATACCATAAAAGATTCTGAAATTTTCAATTTATTAAAAAAGGGCCATGATTGGGTAAAGGATTCAAAAAAGAAAATTATGGTTACTCATATGCATCCAAAAGGTAGCAAAGCAGAATTTTCTGGATTTCCTGGAAGTGCTGCAGTAAGAAAAGCTATAAAAGAATTTCATCCAGATTTTTTAATAACTGCCCATATCCATGAAGCAGCGGGATTAGAAGAAGACATTGGGAAAACAAGAGTGATAAATGTTTCAAGAAAGGAAAAGATTTTCGAGATTTAATATTTCTTTTTAATTAGTTCCTCATAAATCTTTTTGTAATTTTCAGCTCCTTGCAAACAAAAAGTGGCGTAAAAATCATTCAATTCATGAAATTCCTTGCTTCCCACTCCTAATTGAATTAAGCTAAGAAGATTATCAAGAGTATGTTCAATATGTTCTCCATCTTTTGATTTACGGCTAATAACAGAAGTTATATCTTTTCTGATAAGGATAATCTCTTCTTCAGCAAATTTTCTAAAATCTTTCACTCCTCGAACAGATCTTTCCAAATCATCCATATAAATTCCATAAAAAGAAGATTTTTAAGCATTTATACAAAAAATAGAAGAATCTAAAATTTATTCTTACCAAACCCAAAAACCTATAAATACTTCTTCAGCTATTCTTAAACATGAAAAAAAAGGCAGTTAAATCAAAAGAACAAACCTTAGCAGAGAACTATTTCCCGGTAACTTCAAGAGATGTCCTCTTTTCAGTTGAAAAAGAAAACAAACCATTACAAGTAGAAATTACTACAATTTCTAAACCAGCAAGAATTAAAAGAACAACCAAAAAATTCAAATCTAAAAAAGGAGGATATACAAAAAAACCAAACAAAAAATTTACTAAACCTTTTTCTAAATATCAAAAGAAAGGAGAAGTAAAATACGAAATTCCAAATATTTCCTTGAAAAAGGATGGTTATGAGCTGGTTATAACAGAAAAACCCCAAGCAGCAATGAAAATTGCAGATGCTTTAGGGCATTCAAAAAAAGAAAGCCTTCATGGAATTCCGTATTATGAAGTCAACAGGCAAGGGAAAAAAATAGTTGTTGCGTGTGCAGTTGGACATTTGTTTACATTAACACAAATGGAAAAAGGTTCAGATTTCCCAGTATTCAATATTGCATGGGTTCCAAATTATATGGCAAAAAAAGCAGACTTCACAAAAAAATATTATGATACTCTTTTAAGTTTAGCAAAAAACGCAGGAGCAATAACAATAGCAACAGATTATGATATTGAAGGAGAAGTAATAGGAATGAATGTTATGAAATTTATTTGCAATCAAAAAGACGCCAACAGGATGAAATTTTCTACCTTGACAAAACCAGAATTAAATGTTGCTTATGATACAAAAAGCAAGAGTATAAACTGGGGACAGGCGATTGCAGGAGAAACAAGACATTATTTAGATTGGTTTTATGGAATTAATTTATCAAGAGCACTTATGAATGCTATAAAAGAAACAGGAAGATTCAAAATAATGTCAATAGGAAGAGTTCAAGGCCCTGCTTTAAACTTAATAGTTGAAAGAGAAAGAAAAATTCAAGAATTCAAATCGCAAAAATATTGGCAAGTTTTTATTCAAATTGAAGACAATAAAAATAAAGTTGAATTAAAATACATTAAAGATATATTTGATAAAAAAGAATTGGAACAATTCAAAAACATAATAGGAAAAACTGCAATAGCAAACACAACAAAAAAAGAAGAAACTCTTTCTCCAAATCCCCCTTTTAATTTGACAGGATTGCAAATGGAAGCTTATCGCCTTCACGGAATGACTCCTGCAAGAACTCTTCAAATAGCCCAGTCTCTTTATTTAGCAGGATTAATTTCATATCCAAGAACTTCAAGCCAAAAACTTCCAGATTCAATTAACTATAAAGAAATTTTAGATAAATTAGCAAAGCAATATCATGTTGAAAAATTAATTACAAAGACAAAACCAATAGAAGGGGCAAAAACCGATTCTGCACATCCTTCAATTTATCCAACAGGAGAAAACCAAAGTATGAATGAAGATGAAGAAAAAATCTACAATTTAGTTGTTAAAAGATTTTTATGTTTGTTCTGTGATAATGCAATAATTGACAACAAAACAATAACTGCTAAGTTAGATAATCTTATATTTAATGCGAAAGGGGCAGAAGTGAAGAAAAAAGCTTGGCTTGAAATTTATCCTTACAAAATTAAAGAAGTAGAACTTCCAGACATGAATGGAGAAGTAAAAATAATTGATTCAAGAACAGAAGAAAAAGAAACTCAACCTCCAAAACGTTATTCTCCCGCTTCAATTGTTTCCGAACTTGAAAAAAGAAATTTAGGAACAAAAGCAACAAGAGCATCAATAGTTGAAACACTTTACGATAGAGGCTATGTAAAAGAAAAAAGCATTGAAGCAACCCCTTTAGGAATTTCTTTAATTGAAACTTTGGAAAAATATTCTCCCATAATTATTGATGAAGAGTTAACAAGAAACTTTGAAAAAGAAGTTGAGGATATTGTAGAATCAACAAAAGATTTTGAGAATAAGGAAAAAAAGGTTGTTGAAGAAGCGAAAGAAGCAATAATCAAGATTTCAAAAGATTTTGAGAAAAATAAAAAACAAATAGGAGAAGAACTTATAATCGCAGAGGGAGAATCTTGGAAAAGAGAAAAAGAGGAAAATAAATTGAATCTTTGCCCAGTATGCAAAAAAGGAAACCTTGCAATAACTTATTCAAGAAAAACGAGGCGTTCATTTATTGCCTGCAATGCATATCCAGATTGCAAAAAAACATATTCTCTTCCACCAAATGGATTAATCAAAAAAACAGACAAGATTTGTGAATTCTGTGGTTTTCCAATGTTAATTAGTTTAAGAAAAGGGAAAAAACCTTGGATATTCTGCTTTAATTCAGAATGCGAGTCAAATAAGAAAAGATTAGAGGAATATAGAGCTAAGAAAGCGGAAGAGGAAGTAAAAAATGAGGGGTTAGAATAAGTATTATTTGTAAAAGTATTTAAAGAAGAAATTAGTTAATAATCCATGAGTGATATGTCTTTAGAATTAAAGAATTTTCAAGAAGATTTTATCTTTTTTCAATCTAACCAAGATAATTTTAGACAACAATTTTTAAATAAATTTGTAGTAATCAAAAATAAGAATGTTTTATTATCTGGTAATTCAATAGAAGAATTAAGAGAGAAATTAGAAAAAGAAAAACTTAATCCTTCAGAGATGGTTATAGAGTTTGTTCCTGAAAAAGAAACGATAATGATTTTGTAATATGAATAAAATTCCTCTTTTTATCGGTAAAAGTTTAGGTTTTGATAGAGATATGATTGTTTTTTCAGTGAAATATGGAAACTTACCCAATTTCTTTACAAAGGCGATATTAGACACTGGATGTCCTTTTACAATAATAAGTGAAAGCACAATTAAAAAAACAAGGATTCCTTATTCAGATAAAGCAACAAAATTTAATGTTCAATTAGGAACAATCCCTCTTGACTTAAAAGAATTAGGAGGATGCGAAATTTCTTTAAGAGATGAAAAAAATGAGTCGTTAAAATTTAAACAGGAGCTATTTGTAGGCATCCCGTCTGTACGAGGGTATATTTCTCAAGAATTACCTAGTCTTGTTGGAAAGGATTTTTTAAATAAACATTCATTATCCATAATAAATAAGAAAGAAGGAAATTATCTTTTATTAGATTCTGAATAAGCAAACTTTTTAAATCAATTTTTACTATGATAAGAATGCATAAATTAGAAAAATCGGTTCAAATAACCCTTATTATCGTTGTTGCTGTTCTTATTCTAGCTTCAATGACAATAGGCTATGTAGTTTCAAATTCAATATCAAATACTATAAATGTTAATGGGCAAGCGACATCAAAAATTGCTCCAAACCTTATAACAATTTATTTTAATATAGAAACCTCAGGAAAAACTTCAAAAGAAGCTTCAGACGCAAATTCAGTAAGTTCAGAATTGTTGATAAATAACATAGAAGCGCTCGGTTTTTCAAAAGACGAATTAAAAACTCAAAGCTTTAACATTTATCCAGAATATGATTATAGTGTTGGACAAAAATTAATTGGGTATAAGGCATCAAACTCATTAAAAATAGAACTTTCAATAGATAAAAAAGATAAAGTTGGAGAGGTAGTTGATGCGGCAACAAATGCTGGAGCAGGAATAAGCTACATTAATTTTGAATTGACTCCAAAACTTCAACAAACTGCTAAAGCAGATGCAATTAAAACCGCTTCTGAAGATGCGAGAATAAAAGCAGAAGCACTTGCTCAAGGGTTTGATAAAAGATTAGGAAGATTGGTTTCAGTATCATTAGACCAATTTAATTACAATCCTTGGCCAATTTATGCATCAGCAGAAATGGGAATTGCTGGAAATGCAGATGCAAGAAAAGCATCAACAAGCATTAATCCATCGGAACAAGAAGTTAGCGCATATGTTACGGCAGTTTACAAATTAAATTAAAAAATTTCACTATTTTTGTTTTCTTTTTCCCCGTTTTTAGTTTGTCGACGGAGAATTTTTTGCATAAAAAAATATTTTTTGAAAAATTTCAAAAAAAAGAATAAATTTAAATACTAATTTGTTTTATATTTCATATTATGACGGAGGTGGATTAAACATGGCAGCAAAGAAAAAAAAGAAAAAAAAGTAAGGTGAATGCTTTACCTAGTATTTCAATTTTTTATTTTATTTTTTAAATCTAAGGGAATTTTTTTAATTCCCACAATTTCTTTTTTTATATCGTCGGCAAATCTTGTTTTTTCTATTAAATCAGTCTTTTTTAAGCAATTTAGAAAAAATCATTAAGAGATTTTTGCGTTTTTTTATCTTTCAACAGCTTGCTCCTATCCAAAATAGCAGAAATATCAAAATTATATTTTATTTTTCCAATTTTTCTTGAACTTTCTATAATTTCTTTCTCTTCTGTGAATTTTATTATTTTATTTAGTGCTTTTCTTACGCTTTCCCTTACAACCCACACTCCTAATGCAGTCCAATAACTAGGAGTTTCTATCCTTATCACTAAAACAGACGCTTGTCGTCGGATAGAATTCAAATATTCAATAATCGGAAGCCGTGAAGCATAATATCCTCCAGCAGTTGCAAACGCATATTCTTTTCTTCCAGAATAATTTTCATAGTCAGTAGATGCTTTCAACTCCATTGAAGGATTCCAGGAGCTCTTAGGAAGATACAATTCAAAGAGTTCATAACTCCAAACTTGGGGAAAAAGCATGATTAAGTATTGATTCCCAAGAAATTCTCCAAAAAACAATTCATAATCTTCAATTATTGGATAATCTTTCACTTTTTTCAATAATAATTTTCCTAAAGTATCATCTGTTGCAGTAATACTCCATCTTGTAGGGACAAGTTTCTTGTTTTTCTTTAATCCCAATACCCCAACACTAAGAATTTTAGATAAAGTATATTCATCAAAGCCGAATTTGTACAAGTTTCCTAATCCTTCACTTGCTTTTATCTCGTCGTTCATCATTTTGTCAACTTGTCTTGGAACTTTCACATTTCCAATTATCTTAGCTTTTTTTAATCGTGCATTCATTCCATGAGGTATAAGAATTTTGTCCTTATTCCTGTTAATATCCACTTTATTCTTCAATTCTATTTCTAAATCAACAGGAGCAGAAGCAGTAGCAATTTCTTGGGCTAATTGAATAAAATTATTATTGGTTCTTGAATCTTGAACATTTGATTGAAATCTTGAATTCAAAAGGTTATTTCTTAATTTTAAAACATCATTTATCTGGAAATCATTATTTGCCCAATATTTTGCGTTTTCATAAATCCAAGCATTATCATCTCTTTCCAGAGGGCTTAAAATCCCAACATTGACTAAGGGATATTTCAATTTGCTTCCAATAAATACGCTTGGAGGAGAATTGCTGTCTAATTTAGAGATATTTCTAATATTTTTATGTTTAAAACTTAATTCACTTATCTTTTTAATAACTTCAAATTTAATGTTTTCGGACATATTGCAATAATCTGCCTAAACTTCTTTAAATTAATGTATAATTACTGGAAGGGAGAGAAAGAATTAATAAAAAATAAATTTTTATACTTTATTTATTATTAAACAAGATGGTATTTACATCATTTCAAGTTTACCTAGCAGAATCATTTAGGGGAGTGTTATCTAACTCATTATTTATGGGTATTTTACTTGGATTAATTGTTTCTGATTTGAGAAATTTAAAGTGGTTTAAATTAGAAGATAGAATCCTAAGAGATTATTGGATATTTCCCAAAAATTTAGTCAAATTCTTCTTAATGATAATAACTTACGTTTTTATAATACCAATAGCATTAATAATCGTAATGATGGTTATCTTCTTTTTATGGTTAATTAGTTTGATTATCTAATTTTATATCCATCTCTTTCTGAATATTCCCTCGTTCTTAATCTCAAAAGTCATCTCTTTTTCTGGAAGACTTCTGTGTTTTAACAATATAGCCCTCCGTTTTCCTTTTTCATTCCTTAATTGAATAATACATTTGCTCCAATATTGGAATAAATCTCCCCCAACAATATTCATTTCTCTTTCAACTCCATTTTTCCAATCTTCTTCTGACTGAAATCCTTGATAGACTTGATTTGTAATAATAATTGGAAGATTTTGATTTCTTGAAATCTCTGCAAACAATTTCATTTGCTTTGCTACTTCTCTATTAATTTTCCTAACATTATCATCTCCTTCTTTCCTTGCGTCTCCTAATTCAAGTCTATAGAGCATAGCGACCCCATCTACAACAATCAAACTAATTTGTTCTTTTTTTAATTGTTCATTTAAATTCAAAAAGAATTTTTTTTGCTCTTCAAAATTTCTTGGCTCTATTAAAAAAATATTTTTCAAGACTTCTTCAAAATTTTCTCCGACTATTTGTTTTACTCTATCTGAAGAAAATCCACCTTCTGTATCTACAAAAAGAACTTTATTGCCTTTTTTTGCTTGGCTACACGCGGTTAAAATAGCCATATTTGTTTTCCCAGAACCAGGAGGACCAGCAATCATAGTAATGATTCCTTTTTCATAACCTCCATAAAGCCAAGTATTCAAATCATAACTTCCGGTAGAAACTCTCTCAACTTTATCAATTCCCATAAAGAAAAAGATAATTAGCAATTAATAAGAATTGTTGTTGTAAAACTATTTCATCTTTTTGAAATCTGCTTCCAAAACATCCAGCTCTTTTGTTATTGCAGAAACTGCGTCTTCAATGGCTTTTTTAGCAGTTTTTCCCTTGGTTTTCACTAAAAGAATAGGTTTTTTAGTAGGATGGTCTCTTTTCCAAGCAGCGAAGATTACGTCGTCATCTTTATTCAAATAAACTCTCAAAATTTCAACCATTGTAAGGCTTTCAATTTCAAGTTCCATTTCGTCTTTGCTACTTTTAAGAATATTTAATTCCATAGAAAGAAATCTTAATCTACATTTATAAAAGTTACTATTACGATTTAAAGGTCATCTTCATCAATGTCTTCTTCCTTATCTAAAAATTTCTCATCATCTTGGCTATATTCCTCTTCCCAAGATTCAGAAGGAACATTCTTTTTATCTTCTTCTTTTTTCTTCATATCTCTCAAATCGCGTACACTTAATTCTTTTGTCGCATTTCTATCAAAACTTAACTTTTTAGGAGCATTTCTTTCTACCAAAGAATTATCCAAAACAAATCTTTTTGATGGGTCTATGAATTCCGAACCAGATTTCCTTAAACTAATCTTCAAAAAACCTTCAATTTTGTTAATAATTTTATAATTGTCTTCAGGCAATAATCCTTGTTCTATCATTCTAACAGTAGATTCTGGTTCGCTAATTCCCCTTGCAAATTCTTCCCGAGATATTTTTCTCGCTCTTCTTATTCTTTGGATAGTCCAATGAAAATTAGGGATAATATCTGCTGGAACTTGAACTATTGGAGAATTAAATTTCTTATCAACAAGTGTTCTCAAACTCACTTCTGTTCCAATTAATCTTCCCCTATTCATATTTGTCAATCTTTCTGTCACAGATTTTGACCTTGGGCTTTTAGACTCCAAAATTTGCTCTTCAGTAGGCTTCTTCATGATGGGGAGTTTTTCTAAAGAATTGCAATCTCCACAAATTTTCACAATCCCCCTATTTGAAATAGCATGATATAATTTTGCACTATCTCCTGAAACACCGCATTTATAACATTCATTCATTAGGCAAAACCTCCTGTTTTGAATTCATTAAAAATCTCCAATTTTTCATAAAGAAAGAGGGTTATATCTCTTTTTTAATATTTCTGTGCTAAAATATAGTCTTAATTAAGATACTTTTCTATCTCTTCCATCTTCTTGACTTCAGTTAGTTTAATGTTCTCATCAATCAAGATAGTAGGTAATTCAATAATTTTATAAGTGTCTACGATAAGATTTACAGAAGGAATATCATTATCTGTGGCAATAGGAATAAGAATTATTTTATTCCCAAATTTCTCTTTTAATTCCCCCAGAAGATTGGAAAAGAACTTCTGTTTTGAATCCTGTTCTAATGAAGGATTATTGTATTTGTAAAGATAAGTAACAATGTGATAATCAGAATTACATTTTTGCTTTATTCTTATACTATTAACAAAGAATAATGTCCGGAGCAGATCAAATCTCTTGTGTTGAAACTGGATATCATTATTAATTTTATTAGCATTTTCATATTCTTGAATAGTTAAAGCCTCTCTATAAATATTATCTCCAAACTTTATATTTTCTTCATTAAGCAAGTCACAGCTAGGGTTTAAAATTCCTAATGCTTCTTTTTGAACTAACTGATCTAAAATTCCAATTTCTGCATTAAGATAAAGAAGATTAATCTTGTCAACTCTTGAGACTTCAAGCATATAGCCCATGAAAATTCCCAAATTAAAAACAAAAAAAGTTGCAATTAACGCATACAAAAATATACCTTTTTGATTTTTTATCATTAACCTACCATTTAGTTTGTCTTTTAAAATAATTATATACTGCACTAATAGTAATAAAAGGGTAAGCCGAAAGATAAACAAGAGAGTAAAATAAGATATCAAAGATATTCTGCTCTTTTAATGCAGTTTTCTTTATCATCGATAAAACAAATAAAGTAAATAATAATCCCATAAAAAATAAGATTATCCCCAGATAATCTAAAAAACTAGGAGTGATAAAAAACCCTTCCATTGTAAGAAGAGGCACTCCAACAGGAACAGAATAAGTTACAAGAAGATAATTTGAAATTGTTTTATTAATAATTAAATAAAGAAATACTCCCAATCCCAAAAGCCCTAAGAAAAATTGAATTATAAAAAAGGGTAGAACAAATGTTCCCAAAATCCCTTTTTTTAAAAAATCATGCTTATATTTTGAGATACATTGAATCCCTCCAACAGTCCATCTCCTTCTTTGCCTATACCAATCTTTCAAAGTTTCAGGAGCAGTAGTAGAAACTTCTGTTGACAAAGCCATCTCTCTTTTCCATCCTTTTGCCATAAGATGCCAGGTAATTTCTATGTCTTCAGTTAGATTATCTCCATCAAATCCCTTAACTTCATCCAATGTTTTTTTTCTGTATAATGCAAGAGGACCAGGAGTCACATAAATTCCATCCACATATCCCAAAAGTTTTCTCGTGAAAGCAACAACCTTATATTCAATTGCTTGAATTTTTCCAAAAAATTTATTGGTATTTCTAACAAGAATAGGACAGGTGACTGCCCCAACTTCGCCATCATCAAAAAAGCC
>JBBSXF010000084.1:0-8494 GCA_038045905.1 Nanobdellota archaeon | reverse complement strand
TACTTTATGTGTAAGGAGGTTAGTTTAGTCCGGATTTCGGCTAATCACCAAATTTAAACAGTCACTGAAATAGAAGCTTCGTTATTCGCTTCATTAGTTTCGTTAATTAAATTGTTAAAATCAACAATTACCTTTGGATGATAAGTTCCAGAATTTGAGTAATTAATCATCATATATGCTCTCGTAGCATCTTTGTAATTAAGTGTAATTGCACTTGTTCTTTTAAGATTTTCATCTACAGAATTAGTATCAACCATCCAATAAACTGGATTTGCAGAAGCATTTCCGTTATTGCCTATTGTGAATGCTAATGTGACTTTTTTCCCCTCTTTTTTCTGAATAACTAAATCACCTATAATCAAATCTGGTTTTTCACATAAATCATTTTGACAACCAGTTGTACAATCTATCACTCTTTGTTCATCAATATTTAAATTTTCAGAACATATGTAACTAGAACAAATTTTATTGTAACAATTTCTTTTGTGATAAACATCTCCATTTTTACAATAGTTACTCTGCCAATCATCGCAATAGCTTTCTCCGCAATCGGTATCTTTTGAACATCCTGTTGGATTGCAAATTCCATTATAACATCCATAATTACAATCTGCTTTTAAAATTTCAAAAGAATCAGAAGAACAACTTGACTGTGCTGTCTCAGGATTATTGCATGTATAATAAGTCGCCCAAGTATATACTTTGTTTCCCCCACAATAAGGAGAACTTTCGCCATTACTTCCACAATCAGAATTAAAATTACATTTTATATTTGAATTTGTTTTGCAACGAGTACTGCTACTAATCGTCTCACATCCATAAGTACAAGATTGAACTTTTTCAATTTCACTACCAGATTCAGAATAACAAGCTCCATTGAGACATCCCTTATCATAATAAATTCTTTTTTTATAAATATCGTCTCCTTCACAATACTCTGACCAAGAGCTAATCGTATTCAATCCGCATTCGGATTTTTTATCCTCTAAATCTCCGCATAAATTAAAATAATAAACATCATTATCATAACATTTTGTTTGTGCATGACTTGTACAAGATATACATGTTCCAATTGTATTACATTTTTGGTTTATCCCACAAATTGTCCCAGAGGGTTTATTTGTGTAATCACTACAAGTTCCGCCACTTCCACAACTGCCAGCACCATTACAATATTTATTCACATTGGAATAATCTTTGCAAACAGTATTTAGGGAACTGCAATCTTTAGAACCACAAACTTCTGAAGTCCCATAAGGGTTGCAAGTTGAATCGTCAGCAGTACAATATTCGCAAGTTCCACAAGTGTCTACATTAGAGTCACTATATGTAGAAGTAGAACTTGAACCAGTGCAATAATAATCTCTTTTTACAACATAATTTGTTCCAGAGCAAAAATAACTATCAGTTTTTCCTATTGGTTGGCTTCCAGAAAGTTTATATTTAAATGGTCTAGTTGTACCACAGCAAGAGCCAGAAATACAATCACAAGAATCACCAACAATGTTTAAATTAGAGGTTTTGTATTCACTAAAATAATTGTTTAGACTTGAGATAGTTGCAAAAATTTCAATAGTATCTCCTTCAAGAAGTTCATCATTGAATTCATATTTTAAATTGATGTTATCAAATTTTCTTTTAACTATACTTCCTCGAAAATTTTCTAAATTAAGGGTTGCACAATCATAAGTGGTAGCAGATGCACTTCCGTAAGAAATTTCTTCTGCTCCAAGTAATCCATCGTCTTCCATTAAATTATATTCCATTGAAATATCCCATCTGTTATTAGAAGATAATCCCAATTGACAAGAAGTCCAAGCACTCAAGCCCAAATTTAAATTTACTGTTCCTAAATCAAGACTAAAATTAAGATATTCATTATAATTATTGCAAAGAGTACCAGAAGGAAAAGAAGAGAAATGGATTATGTTTGAATTAGTAATAGTTTTTGATTGCAAGGATTTGCTTTGCACGGTATTTATTGAATCATTTAAACTTTTTGAAGTATTAACCTCTGAATTTGGAAGAATTTCTGTTTCCTCCCCCATATTTAATTCAATTTTATTAAAATTGGGAATTATCTCTTTAGTTTCTTGTATTGTTTCTCCAGTTGTTGTTATTGAAAGAGAAGATATAAGTGAAGGCATTATTTTAGATTTTACTTTATGTTCATTAGAAGCTATTTCTAATAAAGAGAAATCTGTTTGAGCTAATTGTTCAGCTTTACTTTCAATTTCTTGTCCTTCTAGATTAGAAGGAGGAAGTTCTTGGATATTAATTAAATTTATTTTCTGTTGAAAAAATCCAAAATCTACTAAGAAAATAATACTAATTGCTCCAAAAAGAATGAAAAAGTGCAAGATTCTAATTAATTTTTTAATTTTAAAATCTCCTTCTACCATCAAAAAATAGGTAGTTTCTTTTCTTTTTATGACTGATTGTTTTTTAAAGATTATTTCATTTGGGCAAGATAATCAAACTCTTTTCCACAACACCAACTTTCCTTCCCTATCTCTTAAAAATAAAGTATCTCCTCCTGCTGTCCAAACATAATCTTTGTCTTTCCAATACAATATCTCGTCGGTATCTGTTTTATTTCCTACGATTATGCTCACTTCCGCATTTTCTTTTAGAATAAAAATTTGAAATACAAATTTTTTTCTCCCTTCATCTTTTATTTCCCAATTTGTTAACTCACAATTAAAATTGCAGTTATTGTGCAAGACAACTTTTTGACTTTTAACATCAATGCTTTTTAATTCAACACAAGTAGCACATTCGTCATTTGATTTTTCACATAAATTTTTCCCAGAAGCAATGCATTCTTTCCAAGCATTTCTTAATTCATTTGTATATTCATCGTTGTCATAAATATACGCATTTGCAAATCCATTCCTAATTTGTTCGATATTAATGTTTTTTCCGTCAAAGATAACATAAGCCAATGTTCTTTTGTATTTGTCATATCTCTCTTTTCCATATTCAATTCTTATGGTCTTATTTGAAATTAATTCTTTAAGAAAATTTCCAGCTTCATTATAATATTTTTCTCCTTTTTCTGGAGTGTTTATTCCCAGTAATCTTATATGAGTATTATTCTCAACAACAATTGTGTCTCCGTCGATAATTCTTTCAACTACCTTGTACTCATAATCTTTTAGAAATTCTGTAATTTTCCCATCTATTGTTCTGTAGTTTATGACAAATAATAAAAAAATCAAGAAGGTTAATAAAATAATCTGTTGTCTTTTATTCATATCTTTCTATACCGCAATCAATTTAAATAAATTTTTGCAATTTTCATTATGAATGGGGTTGTTTTACTTGCTGATCCAAAATCGGCTTCATGGAAATTTGCAGAGAAAATAAAGGAGTACATAAATTCTCAATATCATGTTAATGTTCCTCTTAGAGAACTTTCTATAAAACTTTTTAAAAATGGAGAGATTGATATGGAAGTCCCCCAGAATGTAAGGGGAAAAGACGTTTATTTTATTCATGATTCAAATAAAGCTCCGCAAGAATGGTGGGTTGAATTATTACAGTTAAAAGATTTACTTCTTAGTTCTTCTGCTGGAACAGTCAGTTTTGTTCTTCCTAATATGTTATACAGCAGAAAAGACTGGAAAGACCGTTCCCATGTTCCGATATCTGCTAGGGCATTAGCTTCAAGTATTTCTCCAGGATTAAAAAGAATAATCACCATGGATTTGCATTCTGCTTCTATCCAAGGATTTTATCCAGAATCTATGCCCTTAGACAATCTTCCAAGTTATCCAACAGTGATAAGTTATATTAAAAACAATCCTTCTTCTTTTGGAGAATTAAAAAAAATAGTAATAGTAACTCCTGATGTTGGTGGAGCAAAAAGAGCAGCAAATTTTGCAAAAAATGCCAGTTCAGAGTACCCCATAGCAATAGTAGATAAAAGACGTGACCCCATCACTGGAAAAACGCAAAGCATAAATCTTGTAGGAGATGTTGAAAATAAAGATTGCCTAATCTTTGATGACCTTATTGACTCTGGGGGAACACTATGTGATGCAGTCTCTTTATTAAAAAATAAAGGAGCAAGAAAAGTTTATTGTTACGCTACTCATGGTTTATTCACAAAAGGGTCAGACGAATTATGTTGCTCATTTGATAAAGTGATGACAAGTAATACTTATTACAGAGAAGACTTCCCCCCTGTTGAAATAATTGATGTAAGTCCAATTTTTGCAGAAGCAATTTATCGAGCACAAACTGGCGGATCTATTTCTGAACTTTTCGAAATTAAAGAGGAATAATTATTCTAAAAAATGCGGATGGAAGGGTTCGAACCTTCGTAGGCACTAAGCCACAGGATCTTAAGTCCTGCCCATTTGACCACTCTGGCACACCCGCATAGCGACGACACCTTATCGGTTTCTTCCGCTCGAATTTCCCTTTACATTTCTGCTCAAGGCTGATAATATCAAAAAGAAACTATATAAAAACCTTTAGAATTTCTCTTTTTTCATTAGCCTCTGTAGCTCAGTTGGCAGAGTACCTGTTTCGTAAACAGGGGGTCACGAGTTCAATCCTCGTCAGAGGCTTTAAATTTTTTTGTAAGAGTTATCTTACTAGTTTTTATGTGAGCATAAGGAGTTAATACAAATTGATGATATCGTGCTCTTTCTAAAATTAAACACTTTTCTTTTGCAAGAGTTCTTAATATCCCCCTATCGCAATATTTTCTAGGGCAAGAAGATTCCCATTCACAATATGTGTCATCCAGTGCAATTAAAGGCAAGTTAGGAATAGAATTTCTTCTTTCAATTAATGGCTTATTCATTAATTATTAAATCATTAAAGATTGATAAAGATTATTGTTGTTCAGAATTTGTTTTAATCTTTACTCCAAGCTCTTCAAGTCTTTTTATGTGTGCTTGCATTACAGATTCTGTTTGTTGAATCATTTTTATTAATTCATTTCTTTCATTAAGAAGCGTGTTTAATGCTCCCTGATGAAATCCAATTTCCATTTCTTTAGGAACTTCTTGTTTTTTTGCATCCTTTTTTTCAAGAGCTTTCTCAAGATTGTCTTTTTTTATTTCTACCATTATTTATTCAGAAAAAAAGGGTTAATAAGTATTGCTATTTGTGTTGCTTACTTTTTCAGCCAGTTCAATACATTTTTTGCAGCAACTGCTCCCTGTGCTGAAGCTGTAAGAACCTGTTTCAATTTAGAATTTGTAACATCTCCTGCAGCAAATATTCCCGCAACAGAACTATTCATTTCTTCATCTACAATAATATAATTATTTTCATCTAATTTCAATTTCAATTCTTTAGTAAATTCTGTTAGGGGAGAAGACCCAATTTCTATAAAAATTCCATCTAATTTTATTTCCTCGCTCTTTCCTTTTTTTTCAAATACCAAGCTTTCAACTTTGTCTTTGCCTTTAATCTCTTTAGGAACTACATTATAAACAGCTTCTATTTTGTCATCACTCTTTACTTTTTCTAAATTTATGTTCTCGCATCTTAATTTTTCTCCCCGATATAAAATATAAACTTTTTTTGCGATATTTGCTAATGCAATGGCAGAACCTACTGCACAATCGCTTCCTCCAATTACCGCTACTACTCTATTCTTAAAGAAGAAGCTGTCACATGTTGCACAATAGCTAACTCCTTTTCCCTTCAATCTTTCTTCTCCAGGGATTTTTAAATTTCTTCTTATAGAACCTGTAGCTAAAATTAATGAAGCAGAATTTAATTCTTTTTTTGATGTTTTAATAAAAAAGTCTTTACCTTTTTTTTCAATATTAACCACTTCTTCTGTAATTATTTCTACGTCATATTTTTTTAATTGTTCATAAAATTTTTTCATCAATTCAGTTCCTGTTCCAGAATATCCTGGCCAATTTTCGAGTTTTAAGATAGTATTGGCTGTTCCTCCTATATCTTTCGAAATAATTGCAGTTTTCATTCCGCTTCGTGTAGCATAAATTCCAGCAGTTAGCCCAGCTGGTCCAGCACCGATAATAATTAGGTCATACTTCATAAGATATAAAAACAAACATAGATTATAAAGTTTATGAAGGATATAATCATAAAAATCTTAAAAAAAGAAGGAGTTAGATTAAGGGATAATGAGATTGAATCTTTAATTGAAATTCCTCCGTCTTCTGATTTTGGAGATTATTCTTTTCCTTGCTTTGCACTTTCCAAAACAGAAAAAAAAGCTCCAGATAAAATTGCAGAACATTTCGTCGGAAAAATAAAGCTTCCAAAAGAAATTGAAAAAGTAGAAAATAAAGGTCCCTATCTTAATTTTTTTGTAAATAAAAAACTTCTTGCAGAAGAGATAATAAAAATAAATGCAACTTTTGGAAAGTCCGGAATTGGAAAAAATAAAAAAATAGTAATCGATTTTTCTGCTCCTAATGTAGGAAAACCAATGCACATAGGGCATATTCGTTCAACAATCATTGGAGATTCAATAATGAGAATCCACAATTTTTTGGGTTATAATACTATCGGAATAAATTACTTGGGAGACATTGGACTTCATATAGGAAAATTAATTGTTGCATATGATTTATGGTTAGACAAATTAGCTTTGCAGAAAGAGCCAATCCAGGAATTGTTAAGATTATATGTTAAATTCTGTTCAAAAGAAAAATCAGAAGCCACAGAAGGAATTGATGAAGAATTTCAGGATAATGAATGGACAAAAAAAGCAAAAGAGAAATTGAAACTTCTTGAGCTTGGAGATAAAAAAACAGAAAAAATATGGAATGATATTAGAAAAGCATCTGGGAAAGGTTTTGACAAAGTTTATGAAATGCTTAATATTGATTTCACAGAAACGGTAGGACAAAGCCAATTTTCCGAAATTGGAAAAAAGATAATCACAAACGCCCTTGCTAACGGAATCGCTAAAACAGAAAAAGATGGGGCAGTTTATGTTGAAATTAATAATCAAAAAAAATTTATTCTTCGTTCAAATAAAACCGCTTCTTACATAACTTATGATTTGGGTGCAGCAGTTGAACGAAATAAGAAATACAAATTTGATGAAATGATTTACGTAACTGACTTTCGCCAAAAGGAGCATTTTGCCCAATTATTCAAGATTCTTGAGTTGTTTGGTTATGATTTTTCAAATAAGCTTGTTCATCTTCCTTTTGGAACAGTAAAGTTTGGAAATGAAATAATGGCTACAAGAAAAGGAGATATAATTTTATTAGAAGATGTTCTTGAAAAAACAATAGCAAAAGCAAAAGAAGAAATTAAAAAGAGAAAAACAAAAGGAGATGCAGAAAAAGTCGGAGTGGGTGCAGTAAAATATATAGTTTTAAAATCTGCTCCAGCAAGTGACGTTCAATTCTCTTGGGAACAAGCATTAAATTTTGAAGGAGATTCTGGTCCATATATTCAATATAGTTATGCAAGAGCCTCTTCAATAATAAGAAAAACAAAAAAATTCAATAAATCAAAAGTTAAAATTGAAAATCTCGCTCCAAGTGAAATAAATTTAATAAAAAAGATTTATAATTTTCCAGAAGTAGTTCAAAAAGCACAAAAATATCTTAATCCATGTTTGATCGCTAATTATTCTTTTGAACTTGCTCAGGCATTCAATGAATTTTATCATTCTTGCCCTGTAATTGGAGATAAATCAGAAGCATTTAGATTGCTTTTAGTAAATTCTTTCAGAACAACAATGAAAAATTCACTTTATCTTTTAGGAATAGAAGTAATGGAAGAAATGTAAGGGAAAATATATTTAAACCCTTGTTTGATTATATATATTGTAATATTCACGTAAAAAGGAGGTACAAAATGGGAAAGAAAGTTAAAAATTTACTGGGCTTTGTTGCATGGGTAACTGGTGTTATCGTGTCATTAGCAGTAGGTTTCGCAATGACTGGCGGTTCATTAACTGTTCCATGGTTGCCATCAGTAGTAACAATGGTAGCTGGATGGATAGTTGTTGTAACAACATTGCTTAGTGCAGCATTGGCTTTGATGAAGCAATAAATTAGCGTATTTTTATTTTTTTATTTAAAATTATTTTTTGTATAAGGGAAAAAGAATTATTATGATTTAATATCTATATTGGAAAATATATATTAGTTTAGTAGTTTAATCTAAAATAGTTAACAAAAAAATACTTAATTGTAATAATTGGATTTACTTAGATAACAAATTGCATTCAATGAATTCAGCCATGAGCACAAATTCAAGGGGAAAATGGATGTAAAGAAATCGTAGGTGTAGTTCATTTTTAAAAGAACCCATTCCTATTCCAGTAGGTTTTCTACCATGTTAGGTTCTTTTATTATTTAAGCAAAAAATCATTTTCAATTCCATTTTCTACCATGTTATATTCTTTTATCTTTTTTCTAATTTTCTTTTACATGGTAGCTTTTCTTTTTTAAAAGAAAAACCCCTTTTCTACCATGTTATAGCTAAGGACGTAAGTATTTCCCCATATTTTGCTTAAAATTTGTATACCTCA
>JBBSXF010000083.1:0-1137 GCA_038045905.1 Nanobdellota archaeon | reverse complement strand
TCTTTTGAGCGTGTTACCTAAGGTTAATAATCTCATAGCCTTTTTTCGTTTTATCGATGGAAATCCATTTCACTATTTTTTCTCAATTTTAATCAATTTTTCTTAGAATTTATTGGTTAAACGCTCCTTGCATTTTCCTAAATTTAGGTTAAAAGAACTTCAAGAAATAAAAGGAATTGACCTTAGCAAAGCAATGCAAGTTCTGGCTATGGCAGAATTGGGCAAACGATACAATCAATTAAAACAAACAAGAAATAAAGATCAAAGAAAAATATCTTGTGCAAATGATGTTTTTGATTATTTTTACGAAAAATTAAAAGATGAAAAGCAAGAACATTTCTATGTTTTAATGTTAAATTCTCAAAATAATATTATTGGCGAGCATCTTGTCAGTAAAGGGATTCTTGATGCTTCAATTCTTCATTCCCAAGAAGTCTTCAAGCCTGCAATTAAAGATTCAGCAAGCAAGATCATTATTGTACATAATCATCCAAGTGGAGATCCTAGTCCCAGCCAGGAAGATCTAGATATAACTGAAAAGATAATCAAAGCAGGAGAAGAAATTGGCATTAAAGTTTTAGATCATATGATAATAGGAAGAGATAATCACTGGAACTGGAAAGAAAGATAAAAATTTTTAGCTAGAGATTCTGAATATATTTTATTTCTGGAAGTTTTTCATAGATCTTCTTTAAATTAAAATCATTATGAACTTCTTCTAAAAGTTCTTTAGTCCAGTCTTTTTTATCTGCTGTAATAATTACAACTTCTTTTTTATTATGCTCTTGAATTGCAGAAGCAATTGTTTTTGAGTCCGAGTCATTAGGAGTTAACCAAGTAAAAAGACAACTTTTTAATTTTGGATCAATATCTTTTATTGGAATAACTAATTCGTCTATGTTCTTCTCAATAAACTCTCTAATTCTTCTTTCTATTTCTTGATAAACATTTTCAAAATTCTTAATTATTTCAGTTTTATCTTGAAACGTATTTGCAAGAGATGTAAGCTTTAGTATTTGATTTTTATCTCTTTCCCATAAATAACTACACTCCTTATCAGAATATGGTTTATAAGAGACATCCTTTATTTGTCTTAAGATCTCTCTAAAGATAATTCTTTTTCTATTGAGCCATCTT
>JBBSXF010000082.1:0-2129 GCA_038045905.1 Nanobdellota archaeon | reverse complement strand
ATAGATTGGTTTACCCAAACTATTACTGACAATGGTAGTGGAAAAAGTAACTGGGTTGAGTTAGAAAGTTATATGAGCAATTTAAAAAGAGAAGCTACTGAAAAGGGTGTTGCATACCGGTTAATTCTAGCAAAACATGCTAACCAATTAAAACATAATTTACAAACTGTATGGGGAGGCTGGATTAAAAAATATGCTAATGAAATGAAAGAGATTAGTCAATTAGAGAATGAAATTGCAACAAGATGGTCTAAAGTATTTGAGCAGTTAGGGGCAGATGGTTATGTTCAACCAGATAAAACGACTAGGGACGAGATAGATTCTTTTTTAGGAGGAATATTTTCGGAAGAAATTAGAGAACTTAAAATAAAAAGGATGATACATGATAGTTCAACATTGCCAATTTATAAGATGTTTTGCCTCCCTGCGAGAGTAGCAGTAAAAGCAATAGAAAAGAAGGATTGGAAAGGATTGGAAAAATCAATGGAAATGGCATACAATTATGATATGACTTATATTTAAATTCTTAACCGACTAATTTATAAATCCCATTTTTCTCAAGAAATTGTCTAACAGCACAAGCTGTTCTAATCTCGCAAGAGATGACACATATACAAACATGGAAAAGAAAAATTCAGTTTATGATATAGGTCCGCAAGAATTTAACTTAAAATTAGCTCAAGCTCTAAAAGAAATTCCTGAATTTCAAGAACCAGAATGGGCAAAATTTGTTAAGTCCTCTCCAAGCAAAGAACGTCCAATTGAAGACCCTGATTTTTGGTATAAGAGAGCAGCAAGCATTCTAAGACAAATTTACAAAAAGAAAATTGTTGGAGTTAGCAGATTAAGAACAAAATACGGAAGCAAGAAAAATAGGGGAATGAAACCAGAAAGATTTGTTAAATCTGGGGGAAAAATCATTAGAACAATTCTTCAGCAAGCAGACAAAGCAGGACTTACAGAATCAATCAAAGAAATTAAGGGAACAAGAGAAAAGCGTCCTGGAAGAAGATTGACTGCAAAAGGAAAGCAATTTATGGAGGAAATGAAATAATGGCTGAAGAAAAAATTAAAAAAGTGAAAGAAAAAAAGATTAAAGAAGTAAAAGTTAAAAAAGAAAAATCTGCAAAGGAAAAGAAATCTATATTCAAGAAAAAGGATAAAAAAGAAAATAAAATTCAAACTCAATCTCCGATTGTAGAATTTCAAAAACCTCATGTTTCTAAAAGGCAAAGAGGGCTTAATGAAAAGAAATCAAAATTAGCAGTTAAAGCAAGACAAACAAAATGGGCTCCTGTTTGGGTTGTTATGAAAAAATACGGAACAGGAAAAAGAATCCACCCTTCTGCAACAACTGTTGTCAAACGTTCATGGAGAAGAACAAAACTTCATATTAAACCTAGAAGAATAAGAAAATCCCATATGGGATAGTGGGTTCTTTTGAAAAAAGAACCTAACATGGTAGAAAACCTAAGGGAAAAAACAAAATAACATGGAAAAAACAAAAACAGAAAAACTTGAAAGAGAATATACAATTCCACTTAGACCTAGATGGAGTATTGTTCCTACTTACAAAAGAGCTAATAAGGCAGTAAAAACAATAAGAGAATTTTTAGTAAGACATATGAAAATAAGAGATAGGGATTTAAGCAAAATTAAGATTGAAAAATCAATCAATGAAATGATATGGATGAGAGGAATTAAACATCCTCCCGCAAGAATTAAAGTTAAGGCAATAAAAGAAGGAGACATTGTAAGAGTAGAAGCT
Organism: Nanobdellota archaeon; assembly: GCA_038045905.1. Lineage (GTDB taxonomy): Archaea > Nanobdellota > Nanobdellia > Pacearchaeales > GW2011-AR1 > RBG-13-33-26. The sequence continues at coordinate 361 of JBBSXF010000082.1, read as the reverse complement.
GTTGATATGCCTACAAACATCAAATTCAAAAAAGATAGAGAAGAGAAAATTAAAAACCAAAGTCAAGAAGTTGCAAAGAAAAAGAAAACTGAAAAAGTTGAAGAGCCAGTTGAAGCAGACAAAGATGCAAATGGAGTTGAAGACAAGAAAGAAGAAAAAGAAGACAAGAAATCCACAATAGAAGCGGGACAACAATTTGAAAATGCAAAAGCTCTTGAAGAAAAACATACTACAAAAGAAAAGTCACCTAAAGAGAAGAAGAACATGAAAGTTACTTATAATAAAATGAGTCAAGGACATTAATTCTAGGTGATTGTTACATTTTAGCACCAAAAAGGCTTAAAAATTAGCTAAACTACGA
>JBBSXF010000081.1:0-3051 GCA_038045905.1 Nanobdellota archaeon | reverse complement strand
CTGGTTTTTTTTCTTTTGTATCTTCTAATTTTTCTTTTTTAAATAAAGATATTCTAGGAGATGAAGGAGTAAATGTTTCAGATTTTTCATCTTCTGTTCCTTTTATTTTAAAAGAAGTCCCTTCTTGCTTTTTTAGTATTTTTGACATAAAAGATGGCTGTTTCTCTTCTCCGCCAACTGGCGGATAATTTTCTTTAGGTACTTCATTTCTAATAAACTGTAAAAATATAAAGAAGCCTATTAAAATAATAGCTGAAAAGATAATATTAGCCGCCAAAAGACCAAAGCCTCCGACAAACAATTTTGCCATTAAAAATCCTGTCCATCCTCCCTGCATTTTAGTTAAATCTTGACTAGCCAAAATACCAGAAATGCCCAAAAGAGTAACCGTAATAGCCAAAAACATAGCTAATGTTTTTCCTTTTTTTCTTGACCTCAAAAATATTAATCCTCCCAAAAAGAAAAATAAGGGAAGCGTGAAAACAACTTGCCCCACCAAAAACTTTGAAACATTTATAAAGATTCTCCCAGATACTCCAGCTTTATTCCAAAAAGAAAGACCCACAACTACAGCAACCAAAAACATCAAAATCGCCTTAATCCATCTTTTTGTCCAAGAAGATAAAATGGGATTTATCTTTTTTTCTTTTATTTTAGAATTATTTTCTTTTTTTGAGTTAGAATCTTTGGCCATTTTAACTAAAACCTCTAAGAATTTTTTCTTTACTATTATGTTATTATAAACACTTCTTCCTATTTATTCAAGCTAATAAAAAACGCCCCCGCTTTGCGGGGGGGGCGTTTTTTATTTCTTCCTTTCTACTTCTTTTTGAAGAATCCTGTTCCTACCGGAATAAGTTTTCCGATAATTACATTTTCTTTGAGGCCACGTAATTTATCTTCTTTACCTTCAAGGGCTGCCTTAATTAAAACTCTTGATGTTTGTTGAAATGAAGCTGCTGACAAAAAGGATTCAGAAGCCAAAGCAACCTCGGAAATTCCTAATAATATTTGAACTCCAGTTGGAGGGTTTTTATCTGCTTTTTTTAATCTATCAACTTCATCTTGAAATACTCCTCCTTCAATAACTTCTCCCATTACCCATAAACTATCACCCTCGTATTTTATTTTCATTCTAGAAAACATCTTTTGAATAATGATTTCTATGTGTTTATCATGAACATCAACACCTTGCGAAGAATAAATCTTTTGAACTTCTTTTAGAATATATTTTTGAGTTTCTTCTAGTCCTGCTGATTTATACATTTTTTTTAAATCTAAATTACCTCCGCAAAGAGCTTGATTTTCTTTGATATCATCTCCCTCTTTAACTAAAATTGCAATTCTGTTAGGAATTTTGTACTCAATAACGGGCGGTTTTTTAGCAGATTTTTGAGAAGTAGGCTGAATCGTTATAATTTTCTTTTCTTCATCAATTTTAACAACTTCGCCTTCAGTTAACGACATTACAGCTTCCCCTTTTGGAGTTCTTGATTCAAATATCTCCTCAATTCTTGGTAAACCCTGTGTAATATCACCGGTTCCTACAACCCCTCCTAAGTGATGGGTTCTTAATGTAAGCTGTGTACCTGGTTCACCAATTGCTTGGGCAGCTACAACTCCAACTGCTTCTCCTAATTTTACTAAACTATTTCTACCTAAATCCCAACCATAACAATTTTGGCAAATTCCTGACTTATTTTTACAACTTAAAGGAGAACGCACTAAAAGCTTCTCAACTTCGGATTTGCTAATTTCATAAGCTGTTTTCCAATCAATAAACTCTCCTTTTTTAACAAAAACTTTTTTATCTTTTACCACATTCTCTAAACAATATCTTCCAACTATTTTAAATACAAAATCTTGCTCTATTATTTCAGCATCTTTTCTCCAAACAGTTATACCTGTTTTATCTCCACAGTCATCTTCATTCACTATAACGTCGTGACTTACATCAATAAGGCGCCTTGTTAAGTATCCAGCAGAAGAAGTCCTCAAAGCAGTATCGGCAGTACCTTTTCTGGCTCCATGAGTGGAAATAAAATACTCTAAAACATTAAAGCCTTCTGCAAAAGATGATTTGATAGGCAACTCAATAATATCACCAGAAGGATTATTTACTAAACCTTTCATACCGGCCATCTGCACAGGCTGTGCCCAAGTACCTCTAGCTCCTGCGTTAATAATAGACAATACCGGCCCATCTTCTGGCAGGGTAGTTTTTAACAATGCTTCAATCTTCGTTTTTACCGACTGCCAAACCAAAATTTTCTGTGAAGATTTTTCTTCAGACGAAAGTAATCCTTTTTTAAAGTGGCCATCAATTTCTTGCACTTCTTTTTCTGCTTCATGTATTAATTGCTTTTTTTCTTTAGGAACAATTAAGTCATCCATACCCCAACTTATTCCCGATAAAGTACAATGTTCAAAACCTAACACCTTAATTCTATCTAAAAATGCTACAGCTTCTTCATTTGGATATTTTTCAATAATTTCTCTTACGAGCCCTTTTAGCGCTTTATTATCTATTAATTTATTTACATATGGATGCTCTTTGGGCAAACTATTGTTTAAAATAATTCTACCAACAGTTGTTTCTATTAATTCTATCTTGGCCTCCTTTGGATTGGGAACTCTAATTTTTTCATTCAATCCTAAAAATCCATATTCAAAAGCTGTAACAACTTCAAAGCTACTTGAATATACTTTTAAAGTTTTTAAATCTATTGGCTCTTTTGGCCTGTCCTGAGTCGTGCCGAAGGGTTCTTTTATCTTTGTTAAAAAATAACATCCTAAAGCAATATCACGAAATGGTCCGATTACTGGCAACCCAGTAGCTGGCCTTAAAAGATTTAAAGACGAAAGCATAATTTCTCTGGCTTCTTTTTGCGCTTCATCAGAAAGAGGCAAATAAACGGCCATTTGGTCACCGTCAAAGTCGGCATTAAATGCTTCGCAAACAAACGGATGAAGTTTTATTGTCTCTCCTTCGGTCAAAACCGGCTGAAACGCTTGAATACCAAGCCTGTGTAGGGTTGGCGCTCTGTTTAA
>JBBSXF010000080.1:0-2031 GCA_038045905.1 Nanobdellota archaeon | reverse complement strand
AACAAACACAATAGAATATATAAACTTTGGGGAAAGATTAATGTCTTATACTATACATTTGAAAATGTTTGAGCACACGGATACTTAAAACATTTTATGGATTTATTAAACCATCCGCAAGTAGGGCTATAATCTTGGGTGCAAATTTCTACTCCTCTTTGCTCTTGTGTGCAATAAATTTTGTTCTCTTCGGTATTTTCTTTTGTTGGCAAATTAAAGATTAAAGAACATGTTAAGATAAAAGATATGCTTAGTATTATCATTAAGATGATTAAAGTTTGTTTTTTTATTTTTTTTTATTTTTAGACATTTTTTATTTGCTTTTCCATAGTCCGTGAAGATTGCAATAGGGTTTCTTTTTAGAAAAAGAAACTACTGTGGTAGAAAAACTGAAAATGTGCAAATTCATTTATTTCTCCATAATCCATGAATATTGCAATATGCTCTTGCAATCATTGGTTTAAAAGAAAATTTTGCCTCGGGTTTTGAATTTGGCTTTAAGAAAACTTTTGTTATTTGTCCTTCTTTTGAAGTTGCTTCAATCCATTCAATATAATGTTCAGTAGTCATTGGATGTTCAACAGAGCCAATTTTCACTAGTTCTCCTTGAATTATTGGAACATGCTTTTCATTTCCAACATCTTTTATTTTTTCATTCATCAAAGTCATTGGCTGTCCGCAACAAACAAGTTGTCCTCCTCCTTCATGAACCACTTCTACGATATTCCCGCAAATTTCACATTTGTAAATTTCTTTTTGTTGAGTCATGTTAATTGTTATTTTTTATTTAATACGTTTCCTCAAATATTTCATAATATGCTTTTGGGTGCTTGCAAGCAGGACAAACTTCTGGAGCTTCTTTTCCTTCGTGAACATAACCACAATTTCTGCATTTCCATTTTACCACTTTCTCTTTTTTGAAAACTTTTTTTTCTTCAACATTTTTTAATAACTTTCTATATCTTTTTTCGTGCTGTTTTTCAACTTCCCCAATTTCTTTAAATGAATCGGCAATTTCCTTAAATCCTTCTTTTCTTGCTGTCTTTTCAAAATCTGGATAAATCATTCCCCACTCTGCTTTTTCTCCATTTGCTGCCGCCAAAAGATTTTCTGAAGTTGTTCCAATTTTTCCAGCAGGATATCTTGCACTTATTTCTAATGCTCTTCCTTCAGAATTTTTTAAATGCTGAAAGAAAATTTTTGCATGCTCTTTTTCATTTTCTGCTGTTTCTAAAAAGATTGCGGATATTTGCTCAAACCCCTCTTTTTTAGCAATACTCGCAAAATAAGTATAGCGGTTTCTTGCTTGACTTTCTCCAGCAAAGGATTTTAATAAATTTTTTTCTGTTTCACTTCCTTTAAATTGCATAAAATATAATAGATAATCTAGTTAATAAATTTTATCTAAATCCACGTGATTTTTTAGCAGAAGAAGTTAGTCCTCTCATTGCTCTCTTTCTATTTTTTCTATCACAAATCCAGTTGATTGTTTTGTCGTTTTTTATTTCTGGTCTTTGGGGGTCTACGAGAATGACTTCATAGAAATAATTTATTCCGTCTCTTCCTATTTGATATGAACTTAAAACTTCAAGGTTTATGTATTTTCTTGCAACCCTTTGCTCTGCAATTGTTTTGTAATTCATTTTTAGATTCTTGTTAGTATGCATTCTTACGCTTCTTCTTCCTTTATTTGGACGAGGTCTTTTATGCCCCCCTCTTTTGATTCTGACTCTAACTACAACAAATCCTATTTTGTCTTTGTAACCTAAAACTCTTGCTCTGTCTAATCTTAAGGGTTTGTCAACTTTTGTGAAGACATCGCTATGACGCCATTCAATCATCCTGTTTCTTAATGTTTCTTTATCTGGCTTTTTCCAAGCTTCTTTTATGTAGTGATAAAATCCTTGTACCATTAATTATTTAGAAAAAGTTTATTTTTAAAGCTTGGGGTTTATTAGGCTATGTGTAAAAATTAATATGTGCTCCCACCAGACATATGTCCTACCCTAAAATAGTTTAGAAAAATCAAAG
>JBBSXF010000079.1:0-1570 GCA_038045905.1 Nanobdellota archaeon | reverse complement strand
AGATAAAATATTTTTACGTCCACCTCAACGAAATATATTTAAATGATGTAGACGTAAATAAATTATGGTTTATACTGAAATAAAAGAGAAGGATGGAAGAAAATATTATTACCGAGTTATATCTCAGAGAAAAGGAAAAAAAGTTGATAAAAAAAGAATATACCTTGGAGTTGATTTAGACAAAAAAACCATTTTCAAAAAAGAATCCCAAGCAGATAAAGAGTTTATGTTGCTTTCAACCTTATTAACCGATTTAGAGAAAAAGGATTTGGAAATGATAAAAAAAGAATATTCTAACCAACCTAAAGCTAATCTCGAAAATAGATATGAAACCTTTATTTCATTATTTACTTATGATTCTACTAATATTGAAGGAAATACCTTAACCTTACAAGAAACCTCTCAATTATTGTTTGAAGGAAGGACTCCTAGAAAATCCCTTAGAGAGATAAATGAAGTTGTAAATCATAAAAAAGCATTTGATTATCTTTTAGAGTCAAAAGGGGAAATTTCTAAGAAGTTTATCTTAAAATTACACGAACTCGTTGTTAGGGACACTTTAAAATCTGAATTAAATAATCAAATAGGAAAGTACAGAACCTTGCAAGTTTATATTAAAGGAACAAATTGGTTGCCAGCAAAACCAGAAGAAGTTCCGAATGAAATGGCTTCTTTACTTTCTTGGTATACTAAAAATAAAAATAAAACTCATCCTTTGGTGTTATCTGCTTACTTTCATTCAGCTTTTGAAACAATCCATCCCTTTGTTGATGGAAATGGAAGAGTTGGAAGATTGTTAATGAATTTTATTCTTCATAAAAAAGGGTATCCTATGATAAATATTCCAAATCAAAGAAAACATGAATATTATAATGCTCTTGAGTTTTCACAATTAAAAGGAGATTTAAGACCTCTCGTTAAATTTTTAATTGAATTAATAAAAGAGGAGAATGTAAAATTTTAATAAGTCTGTATCTAATTTTGTTTTTGGTTTAATGGAAATATATAGAAAATTTTATGCCGTTTTAGGTTAGATATTCATTGGACATTCCCAAACTAATTATAACTAAAATTTGGTCGTCATACATTATTTTATTTTGCTTATCTGCCTTACCTTATCTTTTTAATTAATTCCCTTGCGGAGGTAGATAATTTTTTCTCTTTTTCAATTTAGATAATAATAGAATTAGAATTATCAGTAATAAGATTGGAGTGAGAAAAAATATTTTTTTGGAACCTGTTTTATTTATTGCATTCCCTGTTAATAATAAAATTTTTGTCATTGAATTGTTTTTTGCTATGCTTAACTCAATCCAACTTCCTATACCATAAGAAGAATCTTTTAACTTATACATTAATGCTCCGAAATAATTTCCTTCCTTTTTAGCAGACAAACAAATTTGATATTGTCCTAATTTTGTTTTATTTGGAAAATTTGCATTAATGTTAAATTCTTCTGATGATAAAATATATTGATTGATATTTTTGCTATTTTCTTTGCTCCATTTAACTTCTCCATAAAACAAAGAATCGTTGTCAGCAAAAATTGTAAAATTTTTGCAAATAATCT
>JBBSXF010000078.1:0-2012 GCA_038045905.1 Nanobdellota archaeon | reverse complement strand
TATAATTGTTATATTTACTTGATTATAAGGATTTTCAGTAGCATCAAGAACAACAACAACCACATCCATATCATCAAGCCATTTTATGCTTTCAATAACTCCCTGCGTTGCTTCTTTAGCCCTATTTTTTGCATCTTTCTTCGATACTTTGAATTTCAAAAAATCTTCATAATCTATCTTTGTAGCAATTCCAGGAGTATCTATCATTTTGAAAGTCATTTTCTTTCCCTTGAAACTTATCTCTACTTTTTCTTTAAATTGAACACTTCTTGTTTCATGCGGAATCTTGCTTACTGTTCCAATTTCTTCTCCAGTAAAATCTTTGCAAATCCTGTTTGCTAAACTTGTCTTTCCAGCATTAGGAGGTCCGTAGAACCCAAGCTTAATCTCTTTTTTATTGTTAAACAGGTTTGAAAAAACCCTCTTGAAGAAATTTTTAAAAATTTTTATCTCCATATTATAAATTCGTCGCGCTGGTTTATAAATATTTCAGTAATAAAAAGCAATTAATTGGGCCTTATTTGAGTATTCCCTTGAGGATTATTGCTATGTATCTTTTTGCTGTCAACAAATGTCCTCTGGAACCAAGTCTTTTTTCCATTGTATTTTTTTAAAGCATATTGTAGTTGTTCAGAACTCCAGCCAGATTTTCTTAATTTCACAGCAATTTCTTTTTCATTTAAACCATTTTTCTTTGAAGCATCAATATAATTAACTACATTATACAAATTATTTTTATTTTTAAATAAATAATCTTCATACCTTTTAACATACCAAATTTGTAGCATTATCCAAATAATCAAAGCACTAATAATTACTATTGCTACTAATGTAAAGAACAGCCCAGGATTTGTTAATACCATTTTCCCTTCTTCAAACGGAGAGATATTTTCCCCTTCTATTATAACTAGCTCTTTTATTGAAGGAGAAATAAAGACAGGTAAATTAGCAAAGTCAAAATTCTCATCGGTTGCAGAAAAACTGATTGTTTCTTTTGAATCATTTAACTGAATGTAAACATAATCTCCTACAACTTGTTCATTATAATCCTCTAGAAATATGAGATTTTCCATATTTTTTATAACAAGATATGAAACATCATTGGTATTTTTTATATCCATTTCAAAAGTCTTTAAGAATGGAATTGTATACCCTTCAAAAACAGCAGAAATTTCACTAAATGTTAAATTTGTTTTTACATTTGCCATCTCCCAAGCAATCACTGCGTTTTTGTAATCTTCTTCATTGCCCAAGCTGTAATCTCCTCCGCCAATTTCTTTCAATGTAGCTAAATCAATATTATCTCCTTTAGAATAAAATACTAATTTATTTCCAGAAACTGTCTTTTCAAGTGATTCTGGAAGATTTAATTCAATTATTTGCCCAAGTATCTCCTCAAATTGCACTTCTGTATTCGCTTTTGAAATATTTGTCTCTATAATTGCAAAAAAAGCATTCATTTCATCTAATCCTAAAGAAGAATTAATGCTTTTTTGTTCAAATTTAGAAAAATTCTTGCTAATCATTTGGGCGTTAATATTATTAAAATTTTCTTTTAATTTAATAAAGAGAGTAGGCACCATTTCCGAGGCTGACTTAACCTCAACATTAATTTTTTTAAAAGAATTTCTTCCTTTAAGATCAGTCACAATCACTTTGAGTTCATAAATTCCTAAAGTATCGTATGCGTGTTCAATTGTATTTGTTGTAGCATTCTGCTTTGTTCCATCTCCAAAATCCCAACTATAACTTGTAATATTATCATATCCTCCAATTATTGTAACTTTAAAATTAGTTGGATAAGTTATTGCTGTGTTAGTTGGAGAGACTTCTTTTATTATTGGACCTTTTTCAACAGCAATTTTTTGTGAGAATATTTTAGTATCTCCTAATAAAAGAGAAAATGTATAATTATCATATTTATTTGGGACGTAAATCTTAGCATCATCTAAATACAATTTTTGAAATCCAGATGTTATTTTAGTGGGTGTTTCTGCTAAATCAGATATTTC
>JBBSXF010000077.1:0-6820 GCA_038045905.1 Nanobdellota archaeon | reverse complement strand
TTGGCTCAACCCTCTTTTCATTTTTAATTAAAAGAATTAAAGTATATAAAAATAGTGATTCAAGTTTAAAATATTTTGTATCCTCGCAACACAACAAATTTAAACTTCCTTTAGATTATTCTTTTATGATAATCAGTCTTGAACAGAAATTTAGTGGGAAGGTCAAGCGAACGAAACCGGAGGTGTTGTCGCATGGTGAATGAGCAATCTGATTATAACGGACAAGCATTTGGGGATTTAAATGCAAAAATAAGAAATTTGGAAGAACGGCAAAGAATTTTGAAAGACCAACTATTGTTAATAGGGCAAAATCTTGTAGAAATAAAAGAAAGAACAAATCAAAAAACATTAGAAATAAAAAAAGATGTTGAAACAATGAAGCAAACTCTTGACAGACTATCTTCTTTTTTAGAAACAATTTCGGGAGAATTTTCAAAATTTGCAAAAAAGGAAGATTTGGAAATTTTAACAAAACAAGCAAAGATGTTTCAGCCAATGGAATTTGTTAGAAAAAAAGATTTAGAAACCTTAAAAAACAATTAATAATTTATATAATTAGAATGAAAATCAGCCATGAGCACAAATTTAATGGGAAGGTCAAGCCGAGTGATTTTGCGAATGCTGGAAGATTTAAAGGCAATAAGCAAGGTCGGGAGTTAACGAAACCGGAGGTGTCGTCGCAATGGGAATTTTAGACCAGATAACAAAAATGAAAAAGCAGGGGATATCAGAACAAGAGATAGTTAATAGTCTATCCCAAACTGGAGTCTCCCCGAAGGAAATAAATGATGCTTTAAAACAATCTCAAATAAAAAATGCGGTTTCTGATTTTGATAGCGAGATGGAGCCAGCAACAAATATTAATGAAGAAGCTCCAGCCCCATTACCCAATGAAGAAGAACCTAATCAAGAAGAATATCAACCTCAACAGCAAAGATATGCCCCTCAACAACAGCAAACTTACACCCCAATGGTTCAAGAAGAATATCAACCTCAAGAGTATCAGCCACAAGAACAATATGCTCAGCAAGAAAGTTTTGCAGGATATTCTCAAGGAGGAGTCAATGCAGATACAATAATAGAAATTGCAGATCAAATTTTTTCAGATAGAATAAGAAAATTCCAAAAGCAAGAAGATAACAATTCAGAAGCAGTTGTTTTATTGCAAACAAAATTAGAAAATGTTTCAGAAAGATTAAAAAAAATAGAAACCACAATTGACAAATTACAAATTGCAATTTTGGAAAAAGTTGGCTCTTATGGGCAAAATTTAGAAGGGATAAAAAAAGAAATGTCGATGATGCAAGATTCCTTTTCAAAAATGATTTCTCCTTCAAAAGAAATTAGAAAACCAACACCGCAAGAATCGCAACCTCAAGAAGAATATTTCCCAAACGAATCAGAAAATATTAAAGAATCATTAAAAAAGATTTCTAGAAAAAAGTGAAACTCCCTAAGGCAAGACCTTAGGGCATCAAAAGTTATCTAATCTTAACTGACTTCCTTTCCTACCTTGATTTTTTATATAATTTCTTATTATATCTGCATTAATTCCTTCTCCGATGGTTCCAACATAACCTCCATCACTCCAAAATTCTCCGCCCCATAATTCTTTTTTCAAATCAGGATATTCTTCAAAAAGTTTAATGGCAGTTATGCTTTTTATAATCCTAAAAAGTTGTGAAGCGGAATACTTTGGAACAGACTGAAGCATAAAATGAACATGGTCTTCGTCAAATCCAATTGTTTCAAACCTCATTGAATATCTCTCTTCCAACCCCTTACAAATTTTTTTAAAAGTTTCTACATAATTGTTTTGTAAAAACAAATCTTTTCTATACTTAATGCAAAAAACAAAGTGGTATTTTATCTTGAATACTTTATGATATGATTTGCAAAGTTCATCCATACTAAAAAGTAGGTTCAACTAACTTATAGGTTTTATCCCTGTGGCAAGACCACAGGGTATTTGAGAAACAATAAAAATTAATCCTTAAATCCTCTAGCCCATGGTCCAAAGAACTCTGTTTTGTGATCTTTATCTTTCGGATTAGCTCCCCCGATAATTATTGAAACCAAAATAAATAAAAAAATAGCTCCAACTATCATTTGCCAGTTTTCTCCCCACCACTCTCCTGATTGCCAGCCAACTGCTCCAGCAGACTGTATTAAAATCATTCCCATAGTTATAACTCCCACCCCAAGAAGAACATAATTTACAGCAGCACTTTTGGGGTCAGCAAATAATCCAACAATAATCATTATGCCTAAAATAATTGCTAACCCAATTCCTAATCTAGGGAATATTTGTGAAAAAAAGCTTGGAACAAAATCAAATTGCAACGCCATCAATGCAACAGATAATGCAATAATTCCATTAACCATTTTATTTTCTTTGAACAATTGAACTCTGGTCAAAATTCCAAAAACTAAAGCGAATATTAATAGGAATGGAAGGAGATAACTAAAAAATCCAGCAGCTTCCCACTTAGAAAGCAATTCTCCAAGAACTCCGCTCGGAAAAGCACTAACAGTTGCAAAGGTAATCATCTCTTTAAACATATGAAGAAAAGTCAGAAGATATTTAAATATGTTTCTAAAGTTTTAATTTCCAGTCTTAATTATTTTTTGCCTTCTGACCTAGAATTAAAGCTAAAGCAATTGCAATCACAATAATGAATAAAGCATTTGTCCAAATAGTTTGATTTAGTTCAATATTAGAACCAAAAAAATCTCCTAAATCTTTATACCATCCTGTTGCCCAAACAACTGCCCCAACAAAGGAGATGCTGGCAAAGATTCCCAAAATTAACTTTAATCTATTAGGAGCTTTTCCTTCTTTAGAGTAGTCTCCAAAAATAAATCCCCAAATTAATAATATGACAAAAATTGCTACAATTGCAACAGTGAAATAGAGAATTAAATTTCCAACAACCATCTTTGGATAAACCGCCCCTACAAAAATCAAACTGGCTACAGCAGAAACAATTGCATTCAATTGTTTTTTACTATCCCCAAAAAGTTTTGTTTTTTCAAGAATTGCAAAAGAGATAGTAAAAACTAGTAGGAATGGTAAAATAAAATTAGAAATAATTGGAATCTGCAAAAAAGTTTCAGCCATATTACATTAAATCTTCTGGGACTTCATCCATGCCTGAATCAGGTGTTGGTAAAGCAGATTTGTTAATTAGGAAAACATCTCCCACAGCCTTAACAAATTGATGAGGAATTATAACCCCTTTTGCTCCGCCAATCATAGAAACAACACTTCCTCCAACTTTTATCCTCCAACCATCAATTTTATTATCAGAAAGATTAACTTCTTCAATTTCTCCAAAGAAATCTCCAGAGTCAGTATAAACCCTGTTTCCTATAACCTCACTGACTTTTTTTATTCTCATAATATAGATTTGTAGCCCTCCATTTAAATAGTTTTCCATAATTAAAAATATAATATAAAAATTATAATCTATTCATGGATAGAGGAAACTTTATAAAAAAACTATTCTTTAAATTAATATGATAAACAAAAAGGAGATATTCGTTGTAGCATTAGTGATAATTATCATTGCCCTTTCACTTAATTTATCTGCAAATTTGATTGAAGATTGGAGAAGTGTATTTTTTACCCTCGCTATTGTTTCAATTGTAATTTTGTCCAATGTATTAATCAAGAAATTTACTGCTTATCACCTTGATTCAGAGATAGAAATGAAAATTTGGGAGATGAATATTCCATTTTTCTTTGGAAAATATGGGGGTTCAAAAGACAAACATGCTAAAAAGCCATTTCCTCTTGGAGCATTTCTTCCAGTCATTTCAAAAATAATTTTCTTTCCATTCAATAGTTTTGTTTGGATGGCATCGCTAGTTTTTGATGTAAGACCAAGAGTTTATCGGAGTGCAAAAAGATTTGGGTTGTATACTTTCTCTGATGTAACAGAATATCATCTTGGAATAATTGCTGCTTCTGGAATTTTAATAAATTTGATTATTGCTGGAATTGGATATTTTGCTGGATTCCCCCTTCTTGCAAGATTAAGCATGTACTATGCATTTTTTAATATCCTTCCGTTATCCGATCTAGACGGAAATAAAATATTTTTCGGAAGCAAAATTATGTGGAGCTTCTTAGCCTCATTAATTCTAATAGGAATGCTATTAGCAATATTTATAGTATAGATTTATTTTATTAAAAAATGGAATTTTTAGACGGAATATCCCCTAGAGAATATCAACAAAAAATATTCGAAACTTGCGTAGAAAAGAATTGTTTAGTTGTTCTTCCAACAGGATTGGGAAAAACTCTTGTTGCATTGATGGTAGCAATAGAAAGAATGAAAAAATTCCCGGGAGAAAAAGTGGTTTTTCTTGCTCCAACTCGCCCACTAGTAGACCAGCATTTGACTTTTTTTAAAAAACATCTTCCAGAATTGTTTGCAGAACTTACAGTATTCACTGGACAGATAAATGCTAAAGAAAGAAAAAAGCTTTGGCAAAATTCAGACATTATTTTCTCAACTCCCCAATGTGTTGCAAATGATTTAAAAAAAAGATTGTATGATGTGAAAGATGTTTGTTTATTAATTGAAGATGAAGCACACCGATGTGTTAAAAATTATGATTATACTTATGTTGCAAGAATATATATGGAACAAGCCCTGCATCCGAGAGTTGTTGGATTGACAGCCTCTCCAGGAAGTGACCATTCAAAAATAAAAGAAATTTGTAAGAATTTATCAATTGAAGAATTAGAGTTGAAAACAAGAGAAAGCGAGGATGTAAAAGAATATGTTCAAGAATTAAAATTTGAAAAAAGAATGATTGATTTTCCAGAAGATTTTGATTACCTCAGAAATCTTTTAAAAAAAATATTTGATTCTTATGTTCAAGAACTTAAAAATAGGCATGTTTTATTCGGAAATTCTTCAAAAACAGGATTGATTGAACTTCAAAAAAAGTTGATGTCTCACATTTCTAAAGGAAACAAGGATTTTAATTCACTTTTAGCAGTTTCTACTTGTGCTCAAGCAATAAAGCTTCAGCACGCAATAGAACTTGTTGAAACTCAAACGCTTGCTAGTTTTAATGACTACTTGAAAGATTTATTTAAACAAGCAGCAGATAAAAAAAGTAAAGGGGTTATAAAATTAGTAAGCAAGCCAGAATTTAATTTAACCTATATCAAATCTAATGAAATGTTAGCAAATGGAATTGAACATCCAAAAATAAAAGAGTTAATAACTTTAATCACAGAAGAACAATTAAAAAACGACAAAATAAAGGTTTTGATTTTTACTCAGTTTAGAAATACTGCTTCGATAATCTCTAAAAAATTAAATCAAATTCAAGGAATAAAATCAAAGGTATTTGTTGGGCAAATGAAAAAAACAAACCAAGCAGGAGATACAGGATTAAGTCAAAAAGAGCAAAAAATGATGATTAATGAATTTTCTTCTGGAGAAACAAATATTTTATGTGCTACCTCTATAGGAGAAGAAGGACTCGATATTCCAGAGGTTAATTTAGTCGTTTTCTACGAACCTGTTCCATCTGCAATAAGAAAAATTCAAAGAAGCGGAAGAACAGCTAGATTAATTGCAGGAAAATTGATAATGTTAATCACAAAGGGCACAAGAGATGAGGTATATTATTATGTTGCAAATGCAAAGGAAAAAAAGATGCATAAAACAATTCAAGATATAAAAGAGGAAATGTCAAATGGGAAGTTAAATGCCAAGTCAGAAAAACAGGAAACCTTATAATTTTTAAAATAAGAATATTATCCTAGTTTATGCAAAAACCCATATTGAACATATTTTCTAAAAAAAAGATAATAGAGGCAAAAGAAAAGCCAAAACAAAAAATATTTGTGGATTATCGTGAGAAAAATTCAATGGTTGCTTCAGAATTAATTCATCTAGGATTTGAAGTTGAATTTTTAGAATTAAAAGTAGGGGATTATTTAATTAATAATATTGCAATAGAAAGAAAAACCATTTCAGATTTTATCTCTTCAATGATAAATGGAAGATTGCATAAGCAAATAAATAACCTTCAACAATATGAAAATAAATTATTGTTAATAGAGGGCATTAACGAACAGGAACTTTATTCAGACAACGCAGAAAGAGGAGTTTCTTCAAATGCAATTCGTGGTTTTCTTCTTTCAATATTGCTAAAGCATAAAATCCCAATTATGTTTACAAAAAATTCAGAAGATACTGCGAGATTTATTGATGTTCTTGCAAGAAAAAAAGAAGTTGAATCTTCCTTAAATGCAACTAAAAAAAGTTTTAATAAAAAAGAGCAAATGCAATTTATCCTTGAGGGTTTTCCAGGAATAGGTCCAAAAACAGCAAAAAAACTTTTGGAAGAGTTCAAAACAATGAAAAATATTTTTAATACGCCTCAAGAAGAGATAAGCAAAGTGATTGGGAAAAAAGCAGATATTTTCAAATTAGTTGGAGAAGAATATTCCTAGAGTCATTTCTTTTTTAAGTAAGTCATAAGTCACATCAAACTAAATTAATCAATTAAATTATGTTTTAGCCTCCATTAAATGCTGTTTCAAATCTTTCCCCATATTCGTTAAACTATCCCCCAAATTTTTTGTTCTTTCTTCAAGTCTACCCAAACAATTTCCTTGATTTATTAAAAAACCAGTTATTGTAAACATTCCAGCCAAAATTATTCCTAGACCAGCAATGATTATATTTTCAGATGCCCAAGTTCCTCCTAAAAGAGCTTTTATTACTTGATAAGCAACATAAAGAATAATAAGTATATAGATCGCTTGAAAAATTATTTTAATTGCTTC